>JAKUQR010000010.1 GCA_022450155.1 Gammaproteobacteria bacterium
TTCGGTCGGGGTGGTGAAGAGATTGCGGACCTGGTGCGTGAAAAAATCCCCTTCCAGGTCATACCCGATATAACCGCTGCATCGGGTTGTGCCGCCTATGCCGGTATACCACTTACCCACCGTGACTACGCGCAATCGTGTGTTTTTGTAACTGGCCATCTAAAAGATGGTCAGCTCGATCTCAACTGGTCTGCGCTTTGCCAGCCTGGCCAGACAGTGGTCGTCTATATGAGTCTGACCGGTCTTGAGACACTGTGCAGCGAGATGATCAAGCATGGCGCGGATGGAGATTTACCGGCTGCATTAATTCAACAGGGTACAACACGGAACCAGAAAGTCATTACAGGCACACTGGCGACCCTGCCTGGTACAGTAAGCAGCGGCGACATCAAACCACCCACTCTGCTTGTCATAGGCCATGTTGTCGGTTTGCACTCAGATCTTGCCTGGTACAACCCCGACGACTGTAACCCCGATACCGACACTGAAACAAACTTGCACGCGAAATCGGACTTTTCCAGATGAGCGGACAAGCGATACTCTGTCCATGACCACCGTCTGGCTGGATGTGGGTGCTGACACCGATCTTGAGCCGGGCGACATGAAAAGACTGGACATCGGCCGCGAGCCTGTACTACTTTCCAATGTCGAGGGGACAATCGTTGCTGTTGCCGATACCTGTACCCATGAAGACGCATCTCTCTCGGGTGGCGCACTCAATGGTGTTTTTGTTCGTTGCCCACTGCACGGCAGTAGATTCTGTCTGCTTGACGGCAAGGCTGTGGATGATCCTGCAGAGATCGACCTTGAGATTTTTTCTGTCAAGATCGAGCATGGGCGGATCCTGATACAAGTGCAGAGTTGATCCCGCCGGCTCAGTGTGCCTGAGTACCCGTGTCTCCAGAGAATCCGGCTCCAAACTCGCACAGTGCCTTCACCAGATGGTATCGATCCTCGACTACGGCAGCTTCGAGCAAGCCCTGCTTCTCACGCGGCGAAAAAGGCAGACTGCAGGCCAGTGTGTCGACCAACTCGTGCATTTCAAGCACTTCAAGAGACTTCCATTCAACACTTAAGTTCTGATGCTCGAGATAGACCTTTACCGAATCCAGGAGCAGCTTTTTTTCGAGTTGAATATCCTCAAGTACGGTGTCATGGGCAAAACGTTCCCAGCACACGTGTGCGCTTCGATAGCCGTGCCTGACTTCAAGTTCACTGCGGATATCAAACCGACAGACCCCGCCAAGCACAATCAGCAAGCGACCGTCGCGCGTCTCACTGAAACTGATAATTCGGCCGGCACATCCAGTTCGGTGTAGTTCCGGCTGTTCAGTGTCCGCACCAGGTAGGGGCTGGACCATGCCGATCAGACGCGCACCGGCCAGTGCATCCATCACCATATTCAGATAGCGAGGTTCGAAAATATTCAACGGGAGCTGTCCGTTCGGCAGCAGCAGTGCACCAGTCAACGGAAAAAGTGACAGCTCCTGGGGCAGATCCTCGAACTGAATTGCAAACGATCTGGTCATCGTAAATACCTCTACTTGATCTGCGATTGTAGCGTGAACGCTTGAAGATGCAGACCGTCCGGTAACGGTCTATGCCAGTATCGAGTTCGTAGATCGCAAAAGCATCTGTGGAAATTGATCACCATGATGTCTTGTATGATCTGCACCTGGCATCGGCACGTGGCTGGAGGACATTGAACCATGGCAGGTTTTGCTGTAATTGGTTTTGGCTCACTGATCTGGGATCTTGACGACCTGGCACCTCGCGTCGAGGGTCAATGGACGCTCTATGCCGGACCCCGGCTACCACTGGAGTTTTCACTCGTTTCGGCCAAGAGACGCCGCGGGCTTGCCCTGGTGATCGATCACGAACAGGGTCAGTCCTGTCCAAGCTGCATAATCAGTAGCCGGCGCAATACGATTGAAGCGGTAGTGCAGGACCTCGCTGCGCGGGAACGCACATCAGACCAGAAGATCGGTTTCATCGAACGTGATTCCGGGGCAGCCCGGTCATGTTCGGCAGCCACGCTGGCCAGCGTCCGGAACTGGCTGGTTAAATCTGACTATGCTGGTGCGGTCTGGACCGACGGTGTATCCAATTTCGAGTCTGTCCTGGGAGTCAAATTTTCGGTTGCCGCGGCTACAGCTCACTTGCGCAGCCTCGAAGGCACATCTGCGGCAGAGGCAAAGCGGTACATTACACTGGCCCCGGGAAAGGTGGATACACCTCTGCGCCGCGCTTTAGCAGGACAGCCCTGGTGGATCGAACAGCTCTATTGAGTTCCGTGTCCAATACCCCCTCGACCCGAACTATCGACTACGTCGGTCGGTTCGCCCCTTCACCAACGGGGCCCCTTCACTTTGGTTCTCTGGTCGCGGCTGTCGGCAGTTTTGCTGATGCACTGCACTGTGACGGGACCTGGCTGGTTCGAATCGATGATGTCGACCAGACCCGCAGCATAGCTGGGATGACTCAGACCATACTTCGGCAGCTCGAATCGTTCGGTTTCCAATGGACGCAAGCACCGGTACGGCAAAGCGCACGGAAGGACCTGTATCTGGAAATCATCGAACAACTGCTCGCTGAAGATCATGCATTTGGATGTCGCTGCACCCGCCAGGATGTGCTCTCAGCCGGGATACGAGGTACAGCTGGACCGGTTTATCCCGGCACCTGCCGGCACAATCAGCTGCCCCCCGGTTCCTATCGTACGGTCCGGATCAAGGCCGGTTCGGCACCGATACGGTTCAACGACCGCATTGCCGGAGACCTGCTGCAGGACCTGCTTCACGACGTGGGTGATTTTGTGGTCAAGCGCGCAGACGGGTATGCGGCTTACCAGATAGCGGTTGTGGTCGACGACCATTTGGACGGCATCACCGACGTTGTTCGAGGTGCAGACCTGCTGGCCTCAACACCCCGTCAGATACACCTCCAGCACCTTCTTGGTTACTCCACTCCCCGCTATGCCCATCTGCCCCTGGTAGTGGACTCTAGCGGCAGAAAACTCAGCAAGCACGATCACGACCGCCCCGTCGACGTAGACAAAGCGTTGCATTCTCTAGTCGCCGCATGGCGGTTTCTTGGGCAGAAGATACCCCAGCATGACCTAGGGGATGTTGAAGAATTCTGGTCTTTCGCTGCCAACCACTGGTCTATTAAAGCGATCCCGGCTACTGGTCATTATTTCGAATCTGCCGAAACTCAAAAACCTTTGCTTTGAACCCGGCTTTGTTGCTCAGGCAGTTTTGCTGGCGACCACTGCCCCCAATGCCGCACTGGCGAGTCGCGCAGCAGGCGGATCGGCCCGACTGGTCAGAAGAATAGGCACATCGGCACCCAGCACGATGCCTGCCGCGCAGGCGCCCATGAAGTACACCATCATTTTAAACAGTGCGTTTCCTGCTTCGATTGTCGGCACAACAATAATATCTGCCGCACCGGCTACGACATGTGAGATACCTTTGAGACGCGCCGCCTTTTCAGACACGACGTTGTCAAATGCCAGTGGGCCATAAACGTCAGCAGCCATCTCCAGATCGGCACATCGCTTTGTGATTTCCTGGCAATCCACGGTTACCGACATGGCGGAGCTAATCTCTTCTGACGCTGCCAATAGAGCCACCTTGGGTCTGCCGTTCCCCAGTGCGTGGCTGAGGTCGACTGCATTCTGAATGATTGAGATTCTCGCCCTGACATCAGGTGCCACATTGACAGCGCCGTCGGTGATCATAAGTACACGGTCGCTGCCCAGCACGGTCATGTGAAAAACATGGGAGAGTCGTCGTCGACACCTCGGTCCGGTCCGGCGGCTGATCAGGGGTCGCATAAAGTTATCCGTGTGAATATGGCCTTTCATAACCATATGGACTTCGTTGGCGCGCGCCAATGACGCACCAGCCTCCCCCATGGCCTTCTCGTCAGGTGTGGAGATGATCTCGTGGTGGTTGATATCGAAACCGATTTCATCGCCTATTTGTGCAAGAATGCCCGGTTCACCAATCAGTACAGGATCAATGATCCCGGCATCAACCGACGCACGTACGCTCTCTAAAACGACCCGAGCACCTGTTCCCACAATCGCTGTCTTAACCGGAGGACAATTCCTTGCCTTTTGCAGCAGATAGTCTGGGCATGTCACTACTTCGGGGCTCAGCACGTTATTCTCCTTCAATACCACCAGGGGTTGGCCCTGACGGTAAACTATCATATTCGCCAGCACACCGGACGCCTGCAATCCAGTGTTAGAACAAATTCCTGGGTTACCCTTTCTCCACAGACCGATGCCGAACACCGATAGCATAACGGGCTATCTGGAAAATGGGTTACCCATTTTTACCTTGTCCTTGTTCATGTCGCCCAGAGATATAGCGCTGACCCAAGATCCCCCGCACAGCGAATCAGACCACACCACCAACCCCCAAGATCATCAGCGTGGGCAATAGACAAATCAGCCGTATCATTTCAGGACAAGCCACGGCCGACGGTGCCGGGGTGCGCCTGCGACGATATATCGGTTCCGCTGAATTAGATCAGATTGACCCCTTTTTGCTATTGGACTTTTTTGAGTCCGATAATCCCAACGACTACATCGCCGGATTTCCGTCTCATCCCCATCGGGGGTTTGAAACAGTCACCTACCTTTTGGCTGGAAAAGTCAGGCACGAGGATAACGCAGGCCATGGCGGAATCATTGAGACTGGTGGGATCCAGTGGATGACTGCAGGCCGAGGCATCATCCATTCTGAAATGCCGGAACAGGAACATGGGCGGCTGGCCGGTTTCCAGCTCTGGGTTAACTTGCCTGCGACCGAGAAAATGTGTCCGCCCGCCTATCACGAGTACCCCGCCAGTGAGATCCCCACAGAAATTCGCGACAACGGCACCACATTGCGGGTCATTACCGGCGCCACCAGCGCCCAGACGATCGGACCAGTACAAGGCGTCGCGACGGACCCGGTCTACCTGGATGTGACCCTGCCCGCTGACTGCACCCTGACAGAGCCAATGCCAAATGGGCATACGGCTTTCATATTTGTCATCGATGGCGAGCTCACCCTGCCAGATGGCGAGAACACGCCGGCATTGCTGAGTGCTACCCAGCTTGGCACATTGAGTAACGGCGCCGCGGTCTGTGTTACAGCAGGTGATGCCGGTGCGCGGTTTCTTCTGGTCGCAGCGAAGCCCTTAAACGAACCCATAGCACGCTATGGCCCATTCGTCATGAATACCCGGCATGAAATTGAACAGGCTGTAGCCGACTACAATGCTGGACGGTTCTAGACCTGTCAATCGCTCCTCAGGACGATATTCCAGCAGTCGCGAGCACCTGAGAATCATCGCCTGCACCTAAACCCGACTGCCTGATGCCAACAGCATCCCCGCACCGCCCAGTTGCCGAACGGTGGGCCATACCGATGATCGCCGGCAGCTGTGTGCTGATATCTGTCAACGGCCTCGTAATCAGGAGCTTTGACTCCGCCAGTGACTGGCAGATCATCTTTTACCGACAGGCTTTCTTTATTGCTGGGCTGCTGCTGGTCCTGATACTCCAATACCGTTCGAGGCTACCAGGGATGTTTCGTCAGGTTGGGTGGGCTGGGATTGGCGCCGCCATATCACTCGGGCTTGCAAATCCAACCTTCATCATGGCGCTCAGTCATACGACCGTCGCCAGTGCCTTATTTACGATTAGCGCGTCGCCACTGATCACCGCCGTCTTGGCACGAATATTTCTTAAGGAACACATCTCGCGCCCAACGATGGTTGCCATTATCGTCGCGATGATTGGGATCAGTATCATGGTGAGCGACGGTATTCTGTCTGGCTCGATCTTCGGGAACCTGCTGGCTCTACTGTGCGCATTCTTTTTTTCGACCTTTGTGATCTTCCTGCGTGTCGGCAAAGACAGAAACATGCTTCCAGCCAGTGTCATGGGTGCGATCATCGGCGGGTTGATCGGGCTGGTCGGGTGTGAATTCGACTTTAGGGTATCTCTGCATGATCTCTCGCTCTTCTTTTTGTGGGGTGCAGTCATCGTCACAATAGTTCATTATTTCTTCACTCTCGGCTCTCGTTACATCACAGGCGCCGAAATTATGCTGATCACTTTGATCGAATTTACTCTGGGACCCATCTGGGTATGGCTGGTGTTTGGAGAACAACCGACGCGAATTGCTTTGATCGGAGGATTGATCGTACTCAGTGCAGTCGCAGCACGTGCTCTGCTCATGATGTATGAGGACCGAAGCACCCGTCACCTCAGCGCCACACGTCTTCCTTAGATATCTGCCAACCAGCCAGGTGCCCTTATATCCCCATTGCAACATTCCAAAGGCAGCAGCGATGATGCCGACTAGATCTGTGTTCCAGGCACCTGCTTAGGAAAGTAATCTTCACAGTTGCCCTCTCGCAATACATCCCCCGTGGCGCAGTGCAGGCCACCGCCGAACGGATACGCATCGCGAAATTCCACCGGCAGCACATTGAATCCCAGGGCATCGAGCTGCTCAATCTGGTTCACTTCGCTGGCCTCGACAATCACTGTGTTGTGATCAAGTATCAGGACATTCATGGACAACCAGACGCTGGAATAGCACAGTGGCGGCGGTGAGTCGTGGGCCGGTTGTGCGGCGTCGATAATCTCCCAGTCATTGGCTTCAAAGATCTTTCGCTGCTTTTCCGGCAGTTTCCTGTTGGGATTATTCATCACCAAACCCGGCCTTAGCGGTACGAAAGTCGCGTCGATATGAATCGGGTAGGGGTCACCAGGAAAATTCACTGTATGAACCCGGTGTGCCGGATAATGTCGCTGCAGCCACTGCATTCCCCGCCGGTTGGTGGTCAGCCCGTGCTGGCAGAACAGGTCTTTGCCAATTCTCAGCACATCGGCGGCATCAAACAGCGGTTCGTGTTCGGTGGTCACGAAATCAAGGTTCGCGGTACGCTCGAGCCGTTCTTCAATGGTAATTTCCTCAAAATATCCTGCTTTATAAGCCTCATCAGCCAACCGGGGTCGTGGCGCCTGCTCCCAGCGAAATTCCGTATCTTCGTCGAAATATTTCTGCATCAGACTGTGGTAGGCCAGGTATTCCCAGAATCGGCAGCGAAATGACATCGGTGCCGAAAGAATTTCCTTACCAACGGTCAGCAGCACATCACGCGGTGGCATACAGCCAAAGGAGGAACCTGTCGAAAAATCCGGCGTCATGACAGCCTGGTTCCACTGAAGCGGTTGCGGACGATCGACCCGGACACCTCGAGACTCCAGCAGTGCAGCGAGGGTATTGAGCTGGACATTCGCACGCTCCACGGTCTGCTGGGGCCGCGGCCCCCACATCCCCCGCATGTCACTGTCTTCGGGAATTTTCGCTTCCGTTGCCGGTTCAGTCGGGGGGATACAGGTAAAATCTGCACGCCCCACAATAGCGTGTTTTAATGGATCGAAATCATTCCACGAACTGACGACCGTGTTTTCCATCTGTTGATCTCCCGTACAGTCACTGACTGGTCCAGTGATTTAAAAACCCAAAACTCTCAATCTGAGCCAACTATATAGCGATGTGTTCTGCTTCACCAGATTGATGATCACTCTTTCGGAACCCAGCACCGGGGCCTTGCAGCGTGCTTTCAAGTTGTATACCGTGCTGCTTATCCGAGGAGAACTCACCAGTGTATGACCCCCTTCCCGCTGCAAGACTGATCTATGATGCACGCCTACCCGGGCAGAGCCTGGCAGCCCTGCCTGACAATATCATACCGGTCAGTCTCGACCAGGCCTATGCTGTTCAGTTCACACTGTGCGAACTATTGATCCCGAACCAGGGCCCGGTCCAGGGATATAAAGTCGGCTGCACCAACGCCAGCGCACGCAGCATGCTGGGCATAGACAGTTGCTTCTCAGGACGTTGTTTTGAAAACGACATCAAACACGCGCCGGCAATAATCAACCACAGTGACTATCACATGGTCGGGATTGAGCCGGAAATTGCGGTACGGGTCGGCCAAGACCTGACTCCGGGAGACCCCTGGACTGCCAGACGCGTCGCCGACCTGACCTCAGAAGTAATGCCATCGGTCGAGCTTGTTGAAAGCCGCTTCTCTACCTGGCCAAAGATGGGGGCATTTTCAGCGGTGGCTGATAACGGCGTACATCGTGAATTGATTCTCGGTGATCCGGTGTCTGACTGGTCACCGGAAAGCGTCAACAGTACCGAGGTGACCCTTTTGGCGAACGGTCAACGTGTCGAGCAGGGACATGCCATGAACGTTGACAGCGGCCCTTTTGGTGTCCTGGCCTGGTTGGCCAACCATCTGAACGCACAAGGTGACGTTCTGATTGCCGGTGACATTGTGACCACGGGCGTTCTGACGAATATCTATAACGCCACGCCGGGTCAACAGCTCGTCGCGGACTACGGATCTTTCGGCGCCCTTAAGATAGAGGTCACGTAACCCATGAGTGAAGAACTGATCAGATCCAGCGCCCGAGACATACGGGCGCAGCTCAAAAACAAAGCAGTCAGCAGCGCTGAACTGCTCGATGCGCTCGAGGCACGGATCGCGAAAATCAATCCCATCGTCAACGCCCTGCCGACACTGTGCTTCGACCGGGCTCGAAAGAATGCAGCCACTCGGGACTATCAAAGCTCTGCACTGCAAGGTATGCCCATTGCGATCAAAGATCTGCTGCCAGTCGCTGGCGTTCGCACCACCTGGGGATCGATGCTCTATGAACACCACATACCCGACACCTCCGATCTGCTGGTAGAACGCCTGGAATCCTCAGGGGCTGTGGTCTACGCCAAGTCAAACACCCCCGAATTCGGTGCCGGTGCCAATACGTTTAATGATGTTTTTGGCGTTACCCGGAATCCGTGGAATACAGCGCTGTCCTGTGCCGGTTCCTCCGGAGGTTCGGCTGTCGCGCTGGCGACGGGGATGGCGTGGCTTGCCAGTGGTTCAGATCTGGGCGGGTCGCTGCGAAACCCTGCCAGCTTCTGCGGCATCGTGGGATTTAGACCCAGCATTGGCCGAATCCCGACCAACCCGGGCGACATGGCGTTTTATCGGCTCAGCGTGGAAGGACCCATGGCCCGAACCGTCGGCGACGTTGCCATGCTGCTCGATGTGATGGCCGGACGTGACCCCCGAGACCCGCTGTCCGTCACTCGCCCTGAGCAGCGCTTTGAGGCCATGGCTGAAGCGCGAACCGTGCCCAAACGGGTCGCCTTTTCACCTGATCTAGGGGTCACACCGGTGGACCCGGAGATCGCCAGTATTTGCCGCCGTGCTGCCCAACGATTCGAGGACATGGGGGCGACTGTCGAAGAAAACCATCCGGATTTTTCCGACCTGCAGCACGTATTCCACACTTTTCGCGCGCTCGGGTTTGCGGCACGCCATGGCAGTCAGCTGGACAAACAGCGCTCTGTGCTTAAACCTGAGATCGTCTGGAACGTAGAGAAAGGTCTCTCGCTCACTGGTGAGGAGATCGCCCGCGCTATGAGCGCACGGGCTGCGATCTATGCCAGGGCGCAAGTTTTCTTCCAGGACTACGATCTGCTGATTTCACCGGCCACGATTGTCCCTCCGTTCCCAGTTGAGCAGCGCTACGTCGAACGCCTGGGCGAACACGAGTTTTCAAACTACATTGAGTGGTGCTCAATCGCCTATGCCATCACGGTTATCGGTGCACCAGCAGTGTCGATCCCCTGCGGATTTACTTCGGCTGGCCTACCGGTCGGCCTGCAGATTGCCGCAGCACCGCTTAATGAGGGACCTTTGCTGTCGGCGGCACTGCTTTTTGAGGAAGCAGTTGATCTAACATCCGGGTTGCCGATCGATCCGGTCACTGCCCACTGAATCCGCCCGGGTTCAGGGATTTAGCCCTGCTGTCAGCCACCGATCTGCAAGATAGCCACCTTCTATACCACCGGCTGACAAGACCACCTGCCAGAGCTGATTATCTCGCGCCCTGAAACTGCCGGCGCTGGTGAGCAGGTAGTAGTCGAACATTCGCTTGAACCGGTCACTGTAACGGCTCTTGAGCTCAGGCCACGCATCATTGAAATTTCTGTACCAGGCCATCAGTGTAGGATCGTAATCCGCGCCAATATTGTGCCAGTCTTCGATGATAAACAGACCGTCACAGTTGTTGACGATACCCCGGGGCAGGGGCAGTACACTGTTGGGGAAAATATACTTCTGTGTCCAACGGTCATACGCATAGTGACTGTCGCCGGCGCCGATCGTATGCAGTAGAAATATCCCACCCTCCGCCAACAGGCTGCGCAACACCCTGAAATAGGTTCGGTAGTTCTTTTGACCCACATGCTCGAACATGCCCACCGAGACTATCCGATCATAGCAACCGCTCAATGACCGGTAGTCAATCAGTTCAATGGTCACGGGTAGATCACGGCAGCGGTTCTGTGCCAGCTCTGCCTGTTCCTTGGACACGGTGATCCCAGTGACTTCAACACCGTGACGTTCCGCCATCCACCACGATAAACCACCCCATCCACAGCCAACATCGAGCACCCGCATACCGGGTTCGAGCTGGAGCTTGCGGCAGATCATCTCCATCTTGTGTTCCTGGGCCTCACCCAGGTTCCGTGCAGATGCCCAGTAACCGCAGCTGTAGTTCATGTGGGTATCGAGCATGGCTTCAAAAACGTCGTTGCCTATATCGTAGTGTTTTTCCCCCACCATAAATGCCCGTTGCACACTCTGCAGGTTGAACAACCTGCAAAAAATGGAAAAAACAACAAACCGCCAATTGTTGCGAATCGAATGATGGAGTCCCGAACGCAGAGTGCGGCAGACCAATTCGTCCAGTTGTTCACAGTCCCACCAGCCGTCCATGTAGGCCTCACCCAAGCCCAGGGTTCCATCCCGCAGGACCCGCCGGAACAGGCGTTCGTTACTGACCTTGATATCCGAGCTATTGGCGCCATTGAGCGTGATATTGGCCGGTGCCAAAAGCTGCTCGAAATAGCTGAAGCCTTTTGGGTCGGTCTTATGGGTCAACTGAGGCAACATAACTCCGGATCAGACGATCCACTCAGTACCGCTATCCACGGGGACCTGAGCGCTCGTGGCCCGGTTGAAATTCGGACCGGCCATGGCACAGACCACCGCCACGACATCCTGTGTCCCAACTTGGATTTAATTGCTGTTTAAGGTCCAGGTCCTGTCCGATCAGTCGAGAAGAATAGATCCGCAGTGCCAGAAGGTCTTCCCTACAGGCTGCAGCCTGTGACGTGTTCAATAGATTTTTCATCGGTCAGGTCTGGAACGCACACAGGTGAAGGTTAGCGCAGTACCGTCCCGGAGTGCAAAGACTAACCGTTATTTACTGAACCTCCAACTGGCTGTCGGCGCTAGAATACCTGCGGCGCCCGTGCTGGGGCAGCTGAAATGGCAATCAGGAGAAATCACCCATGAGTATCCGCAGAATTGAGACCGGCGAACGAATGAGTCAGACGGTCGTACATGGCAACACAGTCTACACCGCAGGCCAGGTTGCCAGAACTGCAGCAGGTGCTTCGGTCACTGACCAGACCCACGCAGTACTGGACCAGATCGATGCACTGTTGGCCGAAGCCGGGACGGACAAGTCAAAACTAATTTCCGCCACCATCTGGATCAGTGACATGTCGACCTTCAATGAGATGAATGCGGTCTGGGACGCCTGGGTCAGTCCCGGTAATACGCCAGCGCGCGCCTGTGTAGAAGCCAAACTGGCGTCACCTGATTTTACGGTTGAGATTGCGGTGATAGCGGCTGTAGACTGAATCGTCTGTCACAGCAGGAATAACGACTTAGCAGTATCTTTTGAACGACAGTGTCGACATCCTTTCGATGCCCTGCGTGCTTGACGAGGGCATCGCCAGTAGAGCGCGTATTGGGCTTGTTGTTCTGGCTTCTGACCACACGGTGGAACATGAATTCCGCCAGGTCGTCACGATGCCCGGCGTTGCTGTCTACCAGACACGTATTCCCAACTCTCCCAAGATCACGACACACTCTCTGCGGGCCATGGCCGGCGATATTGCTGGCCAGGCGTCAGTCATTCTCCCGGGTGTAGAGCTGGATGTACTGGCCTACGGCTGTACGTCCGCATCGATGGTGCTCGGTGAAGACCGTGTCTTCGAACTCATCAAGAAAGGACGGCCCGAGGCACGACCGACAACCCCGATTACCGCAGCCTTCGCCGCTTTCCGCGCTTTCAGGAGCCGCCGCATTGGCGTGGTCACCCCTTACAGTGAGGACATCAATCGGATTGTCCGGCGATACTTCATTGACAACGGTCTTAAAGTCCCGGTTTTCGGGTCGTTCAACCAGACCGATGACAATCGAGCATCTCGTATCAGCGCTGACAGCATTCGGGATGCCATTATGAAGATCGGAAGCCACACCGAGGTCGAGACCGTTTTTCTCTCCTGTACCAGTCTCAGGCTCACTGACACCGTACACGATATCGAGTCTCAACTCGGCAAGCCGGTAACCTCGTCTAACCATGCCTTGATCTGGCACGCCTTGAGGCTCGCGGGAGTGAGTGAACCCATCAACGGATATGGCTCGCTGTACCAGTTGCCCGCACACTGAACCTGATCCAGGATCGACCTACAGATGGGTCAGCGCATTGTCTTCATAGAGCATGAATCCGAACCTCGGGATGACAGGGCATCTAGATATCTTGCCGACCGGGGGTTTGCGATCGCCTGGTTCCAACCGTTCAAAGGGGAGCTTTTGCCGGATATAGATCCAGAAATTGCTGGCGTGGTTGTTACAGGTGGCGGTGCCCAAATCGATCAGATCGAACAATCACCTTATCTGTACAGCGAGGCCCAGTGGATAGAGCAGTGTCTGAAAGCTGATGTACCGGTGCTTGGGTTGTGCCTGGGTGGTCAACTCCTGGCCCATGTGCTGGGTGCGCAGGTCGCACCCCGGGATGATGGCCTGCAGGAATTCGGTTACTACACCATTCAGCCCAACGATTCGGAAAAGCCATTCGTGCCGCAGGACTTTAACGTCTTACAGAACCATAGCCGGGGGTTCGAAGTCCCCGATGGGGCAACGCTACTCGCCCGTGGAGAACTTTTCCCAAACCAGGCGTTCTGTTACGGTGGTAACGCCTATGGACTACAGTTCCATCCCGAGGTGACTTCCACCATACTTCTTAAACGCTGGCATGAGGCAGATTGGGCCCCCTGGAATCAACCCGGCACTCAGAGCAGGACGGAACAACAAAAGCTGGCGCCACGACACGATCCTTTGATTGGTAGCTGGTTTACCACTGTTCTAGATCGACTATTCCCAAAAGCATTAGTGACTTCTTGAGGTTGTTCAATGACGAAAGAAAGGTTACTCGCTAAAACGCTCAGGGCTGAAATAACTGCACACTACTGCAACCCTAACGCTCTGCGGGGACAACCCCGGCCGACAAGGGTGGATTCAGCGCTGGATGACCAAACCTGCTCACGCGCACGAGCGTCGATCACATCATGGTCAAACTACGCGCCTACGCCATTGCACCCCCTCCCTGCCCTGGCACATGAAATCGGCATCGGGCAACTTCTCTACAAGGATGAAGCAACCCGGTTTGGGTTGGGCAGCTTCAAGGCACTGGGCGGCGCTTACGGAGTACTGCATTGTGTGGCCCAAGAAATTTCCGTGCGCAGCAGTACACCGACTGATATTGATGCTTTGATGACGGGACAGTTGAGCGAAGCCGCCGCCGAAATCACTGTGGTCACCGCAACGGATGGTAACCATGGACGATCGGTCGCCTGGGGCGCCGGAAACGTCGGCTGCAAATGCGTAATCTACATGCACGCAGAAGTAAGCCCCGGCCGCCAGAGCGCAGTCGAGGCGTTCGGTGCCGAGGTGGTGCGTGTGCCGGGGGATTACGGAGAATCTGCGCGCCAGGCAGCACAGGTTGCAGCAGAGAACGACTGGCTGCTCGTCTCTGATACTGCCTGGAGTGGCTACACTGAAATCCCAAGGGCAATCATGGCCGGGTATACCGTCATGAGCAGTGAAGCGATGGACCAGTTGCCACCAGCCACCACACCGACCCATGTGTTTGTTCAGGGTGGATGTGGTGGACTGGCCGGGGCCGTCTGCACTGACCTGTGGCACCGATACGAATCCCGGCGACCCCGATTTATTGTAGTTGAGCCGGTGCCGGCGGACTGCCTGTTTCAGAGTGCCGTGGCCGGAGCGATGGTCAATATTTCGGTCACACGGGAGAGCGTTATGGGCGGCCTCTCCTGTGGAGAAGTGTCGCTGCTGGGTTGGGATATCCTCGAAGCAGGCGCTGACCATTTTCTAACCATCGAAGACGATGCAGTGGGTCCACTGATGAAACAGCTTGCGCAAGGCACTGGTGATGATCCTAGAATCGTGGCCGGCGAAGCTGCAGTCGCGGGGCTCGCCGGCTGCATCGCGGCCTGTGCCGACACGGACCTGTGCCAGACACTCGATCTGAATGAACACAGCACCGCGCTGGTGTTTGGGACAGAAGGTGCGACCGACCCTGCCGTTTACCGCCAGTTGGTGGGTACGGCTGCCGACGACCTGCTTTAGTCGAGTAAATCGTGTCGAATCACCCCATGCCAACCCGCGGCTTCCCGACCATTGAGTTCGAAACCCGTACAAGCTCTGCTCAGCAGGTGATGCACGATGCTCAACTGGACGCACTGCTCGTGACAACGGAACCTGAGATTCGTTATTTCACTGGTTTTCAAACACAGTTTTTCGAAAGCCCTACCCGACCTTGGTTTCTGATCGTACCCGCCGACGGAAAGCCGATTGCGGTGATCCCAACGATCGGAGAAGCCGGCATGGCTGCCACCTGGATTGACGAGGTCAAGACTTGGCCATCGCCCACACCCGAAGACGACGGTATCTCGCTGCTGGCTGCGACCGTCAATGCCCTGCCGACCCGTTTCGGCCGACTCGGTCTCCCACTCGGCCAGGAAAGCGTGCTCCGGATGCCGGTTCGCGACAGCCGGGTGCTGGCGGACAGCGTGTCACTCGAAATGGTCGATTGTGCACCGCTGATGCTCCGACTGCGCTTCGTCAAGTCGGACCTTGAAATTGAAAAGATTCGATTTGCCTGTGAGATCACTTCGGACGAATTCGAAGCACTGCCGGCGATTGCCGCACTCGGCGAGTCGGAACGCGAGATCAGCCGTCGGATGCGGATGAACCTGCTGGGGCGGGGCGCCGACAGCACGCCGTATCTGATTGCCGGCTCCGGTCAGGGCGGATACGACAACATCATCATGGGCCCGACGGATCGCTTGCTCGAAGACGGCGACGTTCTGATCATCGATACCGGCACCACCTTTGATGGCTACTTTTGCGATTTCGATCGAAATTTTGCCTTTGGCCATATTGCCGACGATACCCGCCGTGCCCATGAAACGGTTTACCGCGCGACGGATGCGGGTTTTTCAGCAGCTAGGCCCGGCATTACGATGGCGGAAGTCTGGGCTGCGATGTGGGAGATCTTGGAAGCGGGGGGTGCACTGGGCAACAACGTTGGACGCATGGGGCATGGCCTTGGCATGCAACTGACCGAATGGCCATCGATCAAGCAGACCGACCACACTGTGCTCGAGCCAGGAGCAGTGATTACACTGGAACCCGGGATGTCGTTTGCACCCGGCCGTCAGCTCGTCCATGAAGAGAACATCGTGATCACAGCCGACGGCGCTGATTGGCTCACCCATCGTGCTCCCGGTGACATGCCTGTCATCACCTGATACAACCCCGACTCCCAGTCGAAAATCAACTTTGCCCAGTGTACTCATTACCGGTGCGAGTCGTGGTCTTGGCCGTGAATTTGCGCGCCAGTACGCATACGCTGGCTGGACGGTGCACGCCGGTGTCCGCAATCTGCACCAACGTTCCGCCATCGAAGAACTCCAACACGAACAGATCATCTGCCACCAACTCGATGTTGCCAAGCACGACCAGATTCTTTCCGTTAACACTGAACTCGCCCAGGAACCGATAGACCTGCTCATCAACAACGCCGGTTTCTGGCTCGGAAAAGATGAGCACTACGGCCGCTGTGATGATGCACGATGGATGGAGGAGTTCCGGGTCCACATGTTCGGCACCATGGCCATGTGTGAGAGCTTTGTGCAGCAGGTGGCAGCGAGCAAGCGAAAGCTTATCGTCAATATATCCAGTGGTAACGGCAGTCTTACCCTAGAAAACGGCATCGGTGATTATCCGTACAACACCAGTAAGGCAGGCTTGAATCTGATCACTAAAGGATTGGCAGCAGACCTTAAACAACGGGGCATCACCGTTGTCTGTTTCACCCCGGGCTTTGTTGCAACGGACATGTCGGGGCCCGATGCGGATCTCACCCCGCATGAAAGCGTGAGCGCGATGCGCGCCATCATCGATACGCTCGGTCCTGAACAGACGGGCACTTTTTTGCGCTACAACGGTGAAACGGTGCCCTGGTAGGCCATGACAAACAAACGACTCTCTGTTGTCGTTACCGGTGCCAACCGCGGGATCGGGCTGGAGCTTGTGTCCCAGTATCTGACCGATGGCTGGCAGGTGCACAGCTGCTGCCGCGAACCCGAATTGGCAACGCAACTAGCAAGTCTGGCATCAAACTCAGCGCTGAGCATTCATCAACTTGACGTCGGCAATCCAGATTCAGTCGAGAACCTGGGGCTTGCACTGTCAGAACATTCGATTGATCTCTTGATCAACAATGCAGGTATTTATGGCGGTGAACGGCAATCCTTCGGTGACATCGACTATGAGCAATGGGCGCGGGTGCTTAACGTCAACACGTTGGGCCCCTACCGGGTCAGCACGGCACTGGCAGACCAAGTCGAGAACAGTGAACGGCGTCTGATAGTCAACGTCTCGAGCGCTATGGGCAGTATCGAGCAATATGCATCGGGCGGCCACTATATCTACCGCAGCAGTAAAACCGCACTGAATATGGTGACCGTCAACCTGGCCCATGATCTTCGCTCCCGTGGCATTACCGTCCTGTCAGTACACCCGGGCTGGGTACGCACAGACATGGGTGGCTCAAGCGCCGATATTTCAACCCCGACGAGTGCAGCCGGACTGCGTCAACTGATCGACGATGTATCGATCGTGGACAGCGGCCGATTTTTTTCCTGGGACGGTTCACCCCTGCCCTGGTAATCCCGGCGAACGAGGCAGGCTGGGCCCCATGTCAGAATCGGTGTTGTGACCGCGCTGCAAAACAAACCCCGAACTGACATATCTGCCGCTGACCTGGCAGACACAGTTTTTCTGATCAATCCGCTTGCCGGCAATGGCCGCGGACAAGAAACCTGGTCAATGCTGCTGGCGCACTTGCCTGAGCTGGGCAACACTCGATTGATCAAGAGCCGGAATCCCGCTGAGGCCTTGCAGAAACTCAATGAAACACTGACCGAAAATGTCCGCCGTCTGGTGGTCATTGGTGGTGACGGCAGCCTGCACTTGGCTGCCAACCACGTACTGAAGAACGGATACACGAAACAGGTCGCGTTAGGGCTCATTCCGGCAGGTACTGGATCAGACTACGCCAGGATCCTGCGGTTGTCAGGAGATCCGCTACAAGCACTCCACCAGATCTGCACTGCAGTACCCAGAAAAGTCGATGTCCTTCGTATCACGGGGGGGAACGGTGAGGTGCGCTACGCAATCAATACCTTCTCTACCGGTGTGTCTGGGTGGGTCAGTCGTCGCCTGGCTGGGTTAGCAGTCAAGGGATCTGCGGTGTATCTGCGTACCACCTTAAAGGCGTTTATCAGTTTCGAAGCCGTCGACTGCCGGGTAGTTGTTGACAACACACCCTGGTTTGAGGGTCCGCTGTATCTGCTGGCCATCACCAAGGGGAGTCACTTTGGCCAGGGCATGCATATCTCACCCCGCGCCAGTCTGGACAACGGTCTATGCGAAGTTGTTGCCGTGGAACCCATGTCGCGCTGGCGACTGCCGCTGCGACTGTGCCGGCTCTACCTGGGAAACCATCTTTCCGCCAGCTACGTGCACTACCGACAGGGCCGAACGGTTGTAATTGAACCTATTACCAACAATCCCGGATTCGAGATCGATGGAGAATCAACCGACGCTGCGTCAGTCACTGTGGAGACTGTGCCCGCGGCGCTGACCATGCTGGCGTAAACTGCTCGATCACCTGGCACATAATTCAGTCAGCGGCCTGTCGACAAATCGCACAAAAGCGCCAGGCACTGCACCATCACGGTTGCCGCCAGAAACGCCGTCATACCCCCTATGTCGTGCGGCGGACTGACGGTGTTCACATCGACTGCGACCAGATTCAACCCCTGCAGTCCAGTGATCAGCTGCAGTCCTTGCTGTGCAGTCGCACCGCCGAAGGTTGGTGTACACACACCGGGTGCACAGGATGGATCGAAAAAATCCATGTCAAAACAAAGATATACAGGCTTGTCGGCCAGAATTTTGTGGACCTCGCTCAGCACCGAGCCAAACCCGCGTGCATAGAGCGCCGCGCCGTCAATCAAACGATAGCCCATCTCGCGGGTGTGCTCAAAAACACCGGGAACGGTTACGGTACCGCGAGCGCCAATGTGAAAGGACTGCCGGGTGTCGATCAACCCTTCCTCAGCAGCCCGGGTAAAGGTGGTGGCCGTGTTATAACGCTGATGTTCATATTCACCGTCGCCAGGATAAGTGTCGGTATGTGCATCGATGTGAAGCACTACCAGATCGGAATACCGGCGATGCAGGGCCCGGAGCTGCGGCAACGTGACCAGACCGTCACCACCCATGGTCACGGGCACCGCGCCTGCCGACACGACAGTGGCTACCGCCTGCTCGATACTGTCCAGTGACGGCGTTATCACACCGGGTGTACAGGCCACATCGCCGCAGTCGACCACGTTGAGTCGCTTCAGGGGATCAAAATCCCACTGTGGCGGCTGGTAGGGCCGCACCAACGCGGATTGTTCGCGGATGGCTGCTGGGCCAAGCCTTGCGCCAATGCGGGTTGGATGTATGCCACAGTCAAATGGCACACCTAACACAGCTGCCCTGCTTTCTGATGCATCGCTGGAAAACGGCACGCCCATAAAGCTGGATCGAATTTCTAATCCGCTGTTCTGTTGATGCTCTGTCGATTCCATAATTTGAGCTGAAATGATTCTGCAAAACGCCGCACTCACACCTGTACGGACAGGGATGCTATTGTAGGCAAATCAACTGCTTCGTGTCCCAGCACAACCCATCTCCTGGAGATTTTTCATGGACCGTGTTTTGCGCACCCCGGACGACCGATTTCAGAACCTTCCGGGTTATGATTTCGACCCGCACTATGTAGAAGATCTGATCGGTTACGAAGGTCTTCGCTGTCATTATATTGACCTTGGCCCCAAGGATGCGGAGCAGACCTACTTGTGTCTTCACGGCCAACCCACCTGGCTCTACCTTTACCGTCACATGATCCCGGCCTTTCTTGAAAGCGGCGCTCGAGTGGTCGCACCGGATTTCTTCGGTTTTGGACGGTCTGATAAACCTGCTGATCAGAGTGTTTACACCTTTAACTTTCACCGCAACATGCTGCTGGCTTTCCTGTCGCGTTTTGATCTGACAGAACTGACTCTGGTCTGCCAGGACTGGGGCGGCATACTCGGGCTGACTTTGCCTATGGAAGCGCCCCATCGATTTTCCCGCCTGCTGGTCATGAACACAGCTCTAGGTACAGGGGATGCGCCGTTGGGCGACGGGTTTCTGGCCTGGCGCCAGTGGTGCCGCGACAACCCTGATCTGTCTGCAGGCAGGCTGCTCTCCAGAGCCTGTCCACATCTGCAAGCCGATGAGGTCGCGGCCTACGATGCGCCGTTTCCCGATAGTGAATACAAAGCAGGGGTACGCGCTTTCCCCGAACTGCTGCCGGAACAGCCGGACGACGAAGGCGCTGAACTCTCCCGCCGGGCAAGATCCTGGTTGGAAGACGAATGGCCGGGCGAGACATTCATGGCCATCGGCATGCGCGACCCGGTACTGACACCGAAGACTATGCACTACCTGCGGAAGAACATCCGCAACTGCCCGGACCCTTATGAAGTCGCTGAGGGTGGCCACTTTCTGCAGGAGTGGGGTGTAGATGTTGCAACCCGAGCGATTGCTGCTTGGTCGGCTGAAGCCTAAACCCGGCGCTAAAATCAAACCCTGTTAAAGCCGGCTAGAATGACTGGACAGAACGTTCTTGTCATCGTTTCTGATGAGCATACACGTGAGGCGCTGGGCTGTTACGGCGCCGATCACATGCATACCCCCAACATTGATGGCCTTGCCCGCCGCGGCACACGCTTCAGTCACGCCTACACGCCGTCTCCCATCTGTGTCCCGGCCAGAGCATGCATCGCAACGGGTACCTACGTTCACCAGAACCGTTGCTGGTCTAATGCGCAGCCTTATCACGGGCAAGTTACCGGGTGGGGCCACCGCCTGATTGAAAATGGACACCGGGTGGTGTCTGTTGGAAAACTTCACCATAGAAGTAGCCGGGACGACAATGGTTTTGATACTGAAATCATGCCATTGCACGTCAAGGACGGCATCGGCTGGGCCCGGGGCCTGCTGGGGCGTAATGGAAGCAGCTGGGATGCTGCCGCACATTTCGCTGAAGAAATTGGCCCTGGACTGTGTGACTACAATCAATATGACATGGAAATTTCAGCAGCCGCATGTCAGTGGCTTCGACACGAGGCAACGAAAGATCCAGAAAAACCATGGGTGCTGTATGCGTCCTTTGTCAGCCCACACTACCCACTGATCGTGCCTCAACGCTATTTTGATCTCTATCCGCCGTCGCAGATCGAACCACCCCGCCTGAATACCCCGACCGACCACAGCGAGCACCCTGTCCTGCAGGCGATGCGTCATTACCTCAACTATGATGACTTTTTCGATGACCAGAGCCGCCAAGTCGCCAAGGCCAGCTACCTTGGTCTGTGTTCATTTCTAGACGATCATGTGGGAGCACTCATCGACGCACTGCACGACAGCGGCCAATACGACAACACGCTCATCATTTACACCAGTGATCACGGAGAAATGGCTGGCAATCACGGGCTGTGGACCAAGTGTGTGATGTACGAGGAATCGGCCGGGATACCGCTGATCCTGTCCGGGCCCAGTGTACCTAAAGGTGAGGTACGCTCAACCCAGGCCTCACTGGTTGATCTTCATCCTACCATCCTCCAAGCCACGGGGCTTGGGCTGTCCCGTGATGACCTTGATCTACCGGGATGCTCACTGCTCGACCTGATAGATGGCGAGACTCCTAACCGACTGGTGCTGTCAGAGTATCACGATGGCGGTTCGATTACGGGCATGTTCATGATTCGCCGAGAACAGTTTAAATATGTTTGCTACCCGGGATATCCACCCCAGCTGTTTGACCTTGAAAAGGACCCGTATGAAAGCACTGATCTCGCTCCAGAAGCTGCCTACCAGCAGGAAGTCCAGGCGTGTCACCGGGCTCTGTGCACACTGGTTGACCCCGAACGTGCGAATGAACTCGCGTTCTCCGACCAGAGCGCCAGAATCAGCGAACTCGGTGGCCGAAAAGCAATCGAGTCGATGGAGAATTTCGACCAGAGTCCTGTCCCGCATTGATCTCCGCTATCTTTGGGCATTGACCAGAAGTCGGTCGGACCCCATTGCCTAACAACGACAACACGATCAATCCGATAACAAAGGGTGACTAGCGGGGTGTAGCCGCGGGCAGGCCACCATCTACAGGTAGCGTTACACCAGTGGTCGGAGTAGCGCGCGTCAGAAAAAAGAGTACGGCGCTGCCGACGTGCTCCGCGGTAATTTGGGCCTTTAGGAGATTTCGATCACGGTAATACGCTTCGAGTCCCGCTGGGTCGAGTCCCCGTGATCGCATGCGGTCCGGCCCAACCTCCGCCCATAGCCCAGAGGATCGTTCCCCATGTGAAAAAACCGCATCAGGTGCGACCATGTTCACGCGTATGTCATGACTTGCGAACTCCTGACTGGCGACCCGAGCGAGTTGGTGGGCGGCTGCCTTAGTGGCGCTGTAAGCGCCAAAATCAGCCCCAGGTGCAAACACGTTTTTTGTCGATATCAGAACGATGTCTCCCCCGGTTCCCTGAAGATTCATGTTTTTCGCCGCCTCTCGCAAGAGAAGCAGGGTACCGTCTGTATTAACACGCTCTAGGTCTCGAAACTTCTCGAAATCAATCGTCTCCAGTGGGGAAACGTGAGCCAATCCTGCGTTGATCACTACGATATCCACCCCTCCCCATGCTCGATTCACTTGTTCGAATCCGGCGACAACTGAACCGGGGTCAGCCACGTCGAGCCCAAGCGAAAGAACCCGGTCGGGGAACTGCTGACTGAGGGATTCTGCGAGTTGGTCAAGTGAATCACCAGGCAAGTCCGTGACCGCCACATGTGCACCCTCCGAAAGGAGTCGGGCAGAAATGCCTGAACCGATCGCGCCTGCCGCACCCGTCACCAGTGTGATCCTGCCGGTAAGTGCCGGCCTGTTGTCGCGGGCAAGTTTCGCGTGTTGCAGTGACCGGTATTCCATATCGAACAGGTGCTCCTCTGCGGGGGCCTGATAGCGGGAGCCCATGGCAGCGATCAGAGCCTTGGTGGCCAGCGTCTGGGCCATGATATCGCGGACGATTACGGCCGGACCGGCGTCTTCACCTGCGCAGAGCACACCCATCCCAGGAAAAAGCACGATGCTCGGATAGGGTCCGAATGGTGTCACTCCGTCAGGCATGCGATGAGCATGGCGCTCTAAGTAGGTCTGGTAGTCTTCGGCGTACCGCTTAAGTGAGGTGTCGATCTGATTCACGAGCAATGTCTCGTCGTCATAAGCTGGTTCGTCCACCCATGCGGGTAGAATCTTCGTCCGAATCAGGTGATCACTCGTAAGCGGTGGCGAGAGCGCGAGGCTGCGAGCTCCCTCGGTATCGAGAAAAGCCAGAATGTCCGGGGTCAGCAGCGGGCGCAGTACCATTCGTCGGTACGGGCGGTCCGGGTCACCGGTCGTGCGAGCGAGTCGCCCACGGATCAAAGGAGCAACTGTAGACAAGCGCTGGTAGGCCACCTCCATGGAAGTCTGTCGTACGCGCGGCAGGCTCAGAGTGGCGGATTTGTTCAGGTAAGTCTCGGCGCGGGAAACGAGATCAATCATGCGTTCGTAGCTCTCGCGTGGAGACTCTCCGCAGACGATGATACCGTGATGCATCCACACCATCGCCTGCGCCTCCGGTGCAGCAGCGATCGCAGAGGCAACCTGCTTGGCCAGTTGAAATCCCGGTCGAATATACGGCAGGACGATAATATCGTTCCCTAGAGCCGCGCGGACGTGCTGCTCTCCCTGGGGCTGGTTTGTGAGTGCAAGAATCGCATCAGCGTGAGTGTGGTCAACGACGCGGGCAGGAAGGAATGCGTGGACAGGTGTCTCAATCGATGGAGTCGGTGCACGGTGATCGAACAGGTGCGTGCGAAGTTCGCTCACCATCTCCTCATCGGAAAGATTGTCAATCCCGCAAAGACGCTTTAAGTAGGACAGGTCAACAGCTACGTAGTCTTCGGGCGTCATGGATGCCAAGTCGTGTCCTGACGCTTTTATGAATAGAGCGGGTACATTCTCACCAAAGAGGTTCTGGACGTTCCCCTTAATAGATGTATTCCCACCACCATGAAGCACGAGAGAGGGCTCTGCACCAATCAGTCGGCTGGTGTACACGCGTAGCGCAAATTCTTCGCCACGAATTGCTCCGTATCGCTCGACGAATTCGGTCGCGTCAGTATCGGACCAACGATTTTTCACAGTCACTCCATTCCCGCGTCGGCAGCAACCATACCGACACTGATCGTGGGTGAGGTGGTACAGATAGCTTTAAAGACCGAAAGAGTCACGATGCTCACGTGGTGTTTCGCTTCAACTCTCGGCCGATTGTTTGTTATTCTCTTTGAGCGTCAGATAGAGGTCGTAAGCGTCCGTTGGAGAGAGATTCTCGTGGACGACAGCCCGAACGGCCTGGATCATCGCAGCAGGCGCTTCTGACTGAAAGATGTTCCGACCCATATCGACGCCGGCTGCGCCTTGTTGTACTGCATTGTGGGCGAGTTGCAACGCGTCGGGCTCGGGGAGTTTCTTGCCGCCGGCGATGACGATCGGCACTGGACATGACGCGGTAACTGTATCGAAGTCCTCTTCAACATAATACGTTTTGACATACGTTGCACCGAGTTCCGCACACATTCTAGTTGCCAGGCGCATGTACTGGGCGTCCCGGACCATCTCCTTGCCGACTGCAGTCACAGCGAGAGTTGCAATTCCATGACGATTTCCCATATCGACAAGCCGCGTCATGTTGTGGACCGAGCGGGTCTCATGCTCACCGCCTATAAAAACTTGAACTGCCATGGCTGCCACATTAAGTCGGATTGCTTCATCAATGCTGACAGCTATCTCCTCGTCCGAGAGCTCTTTCAAAATGCTCGGCCCACCACTGGCACGCAACACGATACCTCTGGTGTAGGTCGGAGGGATCGTTGTGCGCAGAATTCCGCGGGTCAACATCAACGTGTCGGCGTATTCGATCAGAGGAACAATATTGAGGTCTATCCGCTCCAGACCGCTGGTCGGGCCGAGAAAGTACCCGTGATCGAAGGCCAACATGACGGTACGACCAGAGGTCGGATTAAAAATCTGGGACAGGCGATTTTTCATCCCCCAGTCAAGATTGTTCGACCCTTTAAGGAAAAAGGGCACATTTTGCATCGGAACGCTGGTAGCGTAATTCTTCGCTTCAGTGGTGTCAGCGTCAGCCATGGGTCTTGATCTCCATCGATTTATTCGATCTACTGCAGCAGTACTATCAGCGTACTTCCAGTATAACTCGGGGGCCTAGCCACTTGAACTTCCGCCCGCTCATCAAACTGATTGTCTTGTCGCAACGTTATCCAGCGGATAAATCGGTCGCCGCACGTTGTCAAAGGTGATCTCCGAATAATCCGAAGTACACACGCCGAGCCCGGCGCATTCCACGACCTCGCGCACCAGATCACGGAAACCGACGCGGTAGTGAATGCGGCTCTTCAGCATCAGGAAGCGCTGCTCGGTGGGTTCGATGCCGACCGCGCGGAAACATCCGGGGTCGACCGGTTCAAAATGGCGGGAAATAACCATGATGTCCACCGCACCCACAGACAGCACGCCAGTTGTACCCATATCGGTGATCAGGCCTCTGCCCATCGCGATGGTGGTCGGAAAGCGACCTTCGCTGATCAGCTTGACTCGCCCGGTCAGTTCAAGGGGATGACTGTGGCGCTGCAGAACCGGCATAGCGAGCTTACCGCCCAGTGACAAGCGGACCTCATTCCCCACGCCCGCAGCCTGCATTACACTGACGGCATCAGGATCGAAAATGCCGCAGAAAGCCACGTCCTCCAGACCTTGCGCCAGCACCTCGGCCAGCACATTGGTGGTATCCATCGTACCGCCAGACGCGGTGTTGTCATAGTGATCCAGAATCAGTACCGGTCCGTTGTCGCTGGGTTCTGCTCCCACGGTTCGGGCCCTGGCAACGGACTGTTCCAGCGGCTCGAGCTGATAGACAAAATTTTGACGTTGCGCCCAGGCCTGATCAAGCAGTTCATCACGCAGGCACCCAGCCAACTCGGGGTCATTGTCTGTTGCGACCACCACTGACAGACCCGCTTGCGCGATATCTGCATGTGGAAAACCAGTGAACACACTGACAGCCAGGGCACCATCACGCTCCATTTCCTGGGCCCGCGCCTGCAGCGCCCGATTTGGCTGATCATCCGTACCCTGGCGCATGATGTGCGGGAGCATTGGATTGTTGCCCCATGCCATGGTGGGTTTAATGCCGTTGACGATGTGATCCAGCAATAATTTTCCGGCTAACTCGGCAGTTTCATACATATCGATATGGGGGTAAGTGTGGTAACCCGCGACGATGGTCGAAAGACCGACGATGTCATCGTAGAGATTTGCGTGCATGTCCAGCGCGACCGCAATCGGTACATCCGGATTGACAGCCCTTAACCGACGCAACAGTTCACCTTCACCGTCTTCGTGTGAACGGGTCACCATGGCACCGTGAAGATCCAGGAAAAGCGCATCGCATCCTTGTGCTGCTGCGTGTACGATTTTTTCAGCGATATATTCGTAAGCCTCATCTTCCACAGGGCCGGATGGTGCTGCACCCGCCACCACCGGTATGGTGATTTGAGCATCTGCAGCTTCAGCAACCGTTAGATATCCACCCATGCAACTGGCCGTGCCCCGAAACATCTCCTGCGCAGCATCACCGGCGATGGGTACACCGCTGCCAGCGGGTGAAAACCGGGCAAGATCACTGACCACCGGAGAAAAGGTGTTGGTTTCATGGCTCATCTGCGCAATGACGATATGCATTCTGTACGCTCCAAAAAGGTTATAGCGATCAGACCAGTATAAACGGCATCACTCACTCAATCGGGTCAGCGCATAAAGCTGATCTCTACCAGAAAGCATTCACCACGACCTAACGGTAGGTGTGCTTCGGGGTTTGACCCTCTCTCCTGCCAGGTGCCAGAATGCTTCTTTCCACAACCAGTTTTATAAGGCCGGGATACTTAAGGTCCGCTCTGTCCAAGAGGTAAACCATGCTAGATGATCTGGGCAGCCCAGTTGAGCGACAGATGCAAACATGGCTAAGCACCTTCGATGCTGACACCATCAGCGTTGCAGGTATCCTGTGTGACCAGCACGCCGAAGACCCGCAAAAGACAGCCCTGCTTTACGAAGACGCACTGGGCAACAGTGCCCGTTATACATTTGCACAGCTACGCGACCTGTCGTCCCGGTTGGCCGGTGTCCTCAAAGCGCTGGGGGTGACCAAGGGGGACCGCGTCGCGACATTACTGCCCAAATCACCCGAACTACTGGTCACCACGTTGGGGCTGTGGCGTCTCGGTGCAGCGCATGTCCCCTTGTTCACGGCCTTTGGCCCGCAAGCCATTTCATCGCGGGTCGAAAACAGTCAAGCGCGTGTATTGGTGACCGATGTCGCCAATCGACACAAGGTCTCATACGCAAACGCTGGACCCGGGTCTCCACAAGTCGTCACCGTCACCGATGACAGCAGCGGCACGCATGATGGCGATGTGGCGTACCGGGACGCACTGGCTCAGGCAGATCCAGTAACGGATCCGGTTTTAACCTGTGGCGACGATCTGTTTATTCTGATTTATACATCCGGCACCACCGGCAGCCCCAAAGGGGTGGAGATTCCGGTCAAAGCACTGGCTTCTTTTGTAGCCTACATGCGTTTCGGCCTGGATGTGCGCGATGACGATGTGTACTGGAACATGGCCGACCCTGGTTGGGCCTACGGTCTGTTTTATGCACTCGTTGGGCCCCTGCTATTGGGCAACACTACATTGTTCTTTAATGCACCGTTTGACGTCAGCGCAACCTATAGAATTCTTGAGACTTATGGTGTGACCAATGTGACCACTGCACCCACTGTTTTCCGGATGATGCGAGCAGCGGAAGATCAGGTCATACCATCAGACACCTCTTCGCTGCGGTTGGCATCTTGTGCCGGAGAACCGCTCAATCCCGATGTTGTCAGCTGGGGCCGTGACCAACTCGGTGTACCCATTCACGACCACTATGGCCAGACCGAGGGCGGTATGATGGTCTGCAATCATCATCTCCCAGAACTACAGCGACCCATCCGCGCCGGTTCAATGGGGCACACGATGCCGGGATTCAGGATCGTCATTCTGGATCCTGATGGCAAGGAGTTAGCGGCCGGCCAGGAGGGCCAACTGGCCGTAGACACATACGCCTCCCCGTTGTTCTGGTACCGTGGCTACTTCAACGATCCTGAGCGCACCGCCGAGCGCTTTACCGACAATGGCCGATACTACCTGACTGGTGACTCAGCGAGTCGGGACGCGGACGACTATGTGTCTTTCAGTGGCCGGGCCGATGACATCATCACCAGTGCCGGTTACCGGATCGGTCCGTTCGAACCTGAAAGCGCACTACTCACGCATGAGGCCGTGGCTGAAGCTGCGGTGGTCGGTATTGCCGATGAACTTCGGGGCGAAATCGTCAAGGCGTTTGTGGTTCTTAAAGCAGGATACGACCCCTCATCTGAACTGGCCGAAACATTGCGTACATTCGTACAGTCCACACTGTCAGCACACGCGTACCCGAGACAGATTGAATTCATCAGCGATCTGCCCAAGACACCCAGCGGCAAAATCCAACGCTTTTTGCTGCGCGGATAACACGATACATAGTCATAACCGAGGTCGATATGTCCCAGGATAGAAAGCAGGCGACCCGGCAACGCTGGCTGGAGTTGCTCCAATCCCACCGTGCCGATTTCGATGCAGCGGGTTCGGAACAATTCTGGTCGCCTGCCCGTGACTGCGCCTCACGCGATGAACTTCGCGCCCTGCAGAACGAGAAGCTGAAGGTGCTGACACCATTTCTTTATGAAAACAGCGATTTCTACCGCCACCGGTTCGATTCACTGCGGCTGACTCCGGCTGACATTCAAACCGTCGACGATCTTCTGAAATGGCCGCCCGTCGACAAAAAGGAGATGGTCGAAGACCTGATGGCCAATCCGCCCTGGGGCACCTACACCACCCATAACGATGCACTCTGGAACGAACGGGGCTGGAGCCTGTTTACAACCTCGGGAACCACCGGGCTACCACGGGTTTTTCGCTATTCCAAGTTCGACCTGGAACAGTGGTGCTGGGCCAACGCCCGGGCACTGTGGTCGCTCGGTGCCAGGCGCGGTGACAGTGTTTTTCTGGTAGTTGGATTTGGACCACATGTCTGGGCCTGGGGTGTGCATCAGGCGCTCGCGTACATGGGGATACCGTGTATTCCCGGCGGTGGCATGACGGCGGAGATGCGCTGCAACATCATCGAGCGATACAAGCCGACGATCCTCGCGACACTGCCGTCACAGCTATTGCGCCTCGGCCGGGTAATGCAGGGCCTAGGGCTAGATCCCGCCAGATCTTCGATCAAGACCTTGTTCACGGGAGGTGAACCCGCGGCCGGGATATCCACTACGCGTGCCCGGCTCGAAGACCTGTGGGGTGCCCGGCTGGTCGAATTTTATGGCTGTACCGAGGCCTCCCCACATTCCGGCGGCTATTCCTGCCCGGCTTCCAGCTTACCCGGCCAACAGGTACATACCCACCTGATGGAAGATTTTCAGATCTGGGAACTGGTCGACCCTGACACGCTGAAACCGGTTGCCGAAGGTGAGTGCGGCATCACCATCTGCACCAATATGAACTCCGAGAGTTCCTCACAGTTGCGTTTTATTGTTGGCGACTACACGACCTTCAATTCGTCTCCCTGTGACTGCGGGCGCACCCATGTACGCGCGATGGGTGGATTTTCCGGTCGTGCCGATGACTTGATTAATCTGCGCGGATTAAAGTTCTATCCGTCGGTCATCGAAGAAGCCGTGCGCGCTGTCGCCGGCGTGGGTGATGAATATGACGCCACAATCGAGACCAACAAAGCTGGCATCGATGTGATGACCGTGCGTGTTGAACACGCCGATTTTGAGTCGTCTGAAACGGTCGCCAGGGCTGTTGCGTACGAGGTTCGAACCCGGATCGAGGTCCGCTGCGAGGTGGAGATCATCGCACCGGATACCCTGCCCAAAACAGAATTCAAGGCCAAGCGCATATTCGATAATCGGAACAAACGTTAAACCGGAAAAACGATATGACAGTGGCTCATGCCCCGCCTTTTCGCGCCGAACATGTGGGCAGTTTGCTCCGTCCCAGTGAGCTGACCCAGGCCTTTCGGGCGTTTAATGCGGGAACGATCTCAGCGGACGCATTCAGGGCGGTCCAGGACAAGGTTATCGGCGACGCCGTCACGACACAGGAGTCACTGGGTCTGAAGCTGGTGACGGACGGCGAGTTCCGCCGGGCGTCTTACTGGGGGCACTGGGTCGACGCCGTCGAAGGACTGGGTGTCGCACCAGCGCTTTTCGCGTTCCATGACGAGAGCGGCGCAGAACAGGAATTCATAGCTGCCACCTGTACCGGAAAGCTGAAAAAATCCGCTTCCATCTCAACCGACGAATTTGCGTTTCTTCAGTCGGTGGCATCGGTGACGCCGAAAATTACGATGCCGTCGCCGTCGACCCTGCACTTCTGGCGACTGAACGAGACCATCGCGGGCTCGGGATACCCATCGGAGCAGCATTATCTGGCCGATTTAACAGCGATTTACCGCCAGGAAATAGCCGACCTGTATGACCTAGGGTGCCGTTATATTCAGTTGGACGAAGTGCCACTGATCATGCTGGCCAATCCCGCCATCCGCAAGCGCGTGGTGTCACTGGGCGGCGACCCCGAGCGGCTCACGGCACTGTACATCGAGGCACTGAACGCGGCTGTGCAGGACCGCCCGACTGACATGACCGCGGCACTGCATATCTGCCGGGGTAACTTCAAGGGTAAATGGCTCACTGAAGGGGGCTACGACGACATTGCGGAATCCGTATTCGGCCAGGCAGAAGTCGACGCGTTCTTCCTTGAATTTGACACCGACCGTGCCGGCAGTTTCGAGCCGCTCAGACACGTACCGCTCAATAAAAAGGTGGTCCTGGGACTGGTCAGTTCCAAAACGCCTCACGTTGAAGATCCGAAGCAACTCAAAGTGCGTATTCTCGAAGCCGCTGAGTACCTGCCACTTGAGTCGCTGTCGATCAGCCCGCAGTGCGGATTCGCCAGCACAGTCGCGGGAAACCCGATCACCGAACGGAACCAGATCGACAAACTCTCGGCACTGGTCGGGCTGGCCGAAGAGATCTGGGGCAAGGACTGAATCCGAATACCCTACATTTCGGGGCTCGCCAGGTACTAGCTGGTGTCAGTTGCGCACTGCTTCCAGTGCCGCGGCCGTTGCGCTGGTCAGGATCCTGATGTCGCTGCCAACAGTCACCAGATCAAACCCCATCGATATCATCTCCCTGGCATAGGCCGGCGAGAGACAGTGGATTCCTGCCCGTATACCAGCCGCTTTGGCAGTCTCAAGAATCCGTTTGATCGCAGACACGACCTCCGGCTCGTCAGGGTCAAGTTTTGGGGTGTATCCCATCGACAAGCTGAGGTCGCTTGGCCCGATGTAGACCCCTGTCAGCCCCGAGGTGGCCACAATGCCATCCAACTCGTCAAGCGCCCGTCTAGTTTCGACCATGGCCAGCGTCACGATCTCCTCATTGGCAGCCTGGGCATAATCTGGACCATGCGCCATGATGGCTCGGGTCGGCCCAAAACTCCTTTCACCAGCCGGTGCGTAAAGCGCGTAACGCACAAGGCGTGCTGCATCTTCAGCTGAATTGATCATCGGGCAGATCAATCCTACCGCACCCGCATCGAGTAGCTTACCGACGATTCCCGGCTCCAACCAGGGCACCCGCACGAGGGGCGCCGATTGTCCAATCGATATGATCTGCAGCAGATTAAGCGCTGACTGATAATCATTGAGTCCATGCTGAAGATCGACCGTCAGCGAGTCGAAACCCGCTCTGGCGTTGATCTCGGCAGTCACCGTGCTGGGGATGGAAAGCCAGCCGTTGACGACAGGCCTGTTTTCAGCCCAGATTTCACGAATTCTATTTTTCAAATCACGCTCCCGCCATGATCCAGGCACCAGCCAGAGCCCGCGTGCCGATTAGCGCTGACGACCCGATTAACCTGACCACAGGCCTTCCCGGGTAAGATCATCCATGGTTGCACGGATACTTTCGTGCAGAACTTCGACCATGGTATCGATCTGGCGTCGCGTCAACACCAACGGTGGCGACATGACATTGAGATGAGCGATGGGCCGCACGATCACACCACGCTCCTGGCAGTGATCGGCAATCCGTTTTCCGATATTGGCGTCATCTGGCAGCAATTCCCTGGTTTCCTGATTCGCGACGTTCTCAATACACATCATGAAGTGGCTGCCCCGCACATCACCCACGATGGGATATTCCCGCAAGGTATTGAGTTGTTCCTCAAAATAAGGCCCGACTTCGCGAACATAGCCACATATGTCGTCGCGTTCCATGATCTCAATATTCTTAAGGCCAGCCGCGCAACTGACCGCATGTCCAGAATAGGTAAAGCCATGGGTAAACAACGCACCCTCAGCCTGCGGCACGCTGATCACATCATAGATCTTTTTTGAAAGTATCGTCGCTGACAGTGGCACGTAGCCTGAAGAAATACCTTTGGCACAGGTGATAATGTCGGGGACAAAATCAAATACTGTTTCAGAAGAAAAAAACTGTCCCAACCGACCAAAACCGGTAACCACTTCGTCGGAGATATACAGCACTTCGTAGCGGTCACAGACCTCACGCGTTCGCCGGTGGTATCCCGGTGGCGGTACGATGACGCCGCCGGCGCCCATGATGGGTTCGGCGATAAAGCAGGCCACATTTTCAGGACCGAGTTCCAGAATTTTGTTTTCAAGATCTGCCACTTTCTCATCACAAAACGCTTCCATCGACATTCCATCTGGTCTTCGATAAGGATTGGGCGCTGGAATGTGATGGACCAGATCGGGGACAAGGTCAAACCCCTGATGATCGAATGCCACGCCCGTCATGGACATGGCGAGGTACGTGCTGCCGTGGTAGCCGTCTATTCTGGAAATGATTTTTTTCTTGTTCTTCTTGCCTAAGCGGTTGAAGTAAAAATGGATAATCCGGATCGCCGTGTCGTTTGACATTGATCCACCCGTACCAAAAAACACATGATCAAGCTGTCCTGGCGTCAGTTTGGCCAGCTTGGCTGCCAATTCTGCGGCGGGCGGCGTCGTCAGGTGACCAAATACTGAGTAATAGTGAATCTGCCTGACCTGATCGGCGATTGCCTCGGCCATCTCTTCATTGGCATAACCAATGTTGTTACACCACAAACCGCCTATGCCGTCGATATATCGTTTACCGTCTGAGTCAATTACATAAGCGCCTTCAGAGTTGGCCATCACCATCGATCCTTCTTCCTTGAAGGTCGAAAAATCAGTCCAGGGATGAATGTAGTGATCGCGATCTTTTTGCCACAGACTCTCGGTATCGTATTTAGGCTGTGTCGTCATTGGATTTTCTCCGAATAGCGTTATAGATTTTATCGTTGGGTTTTTGGGGATCCCTGCTCCTAAAACCGCAAAGCTCATTAACCACGTTTACACCGAATTCGTCAACACAATTGCACAGACAATTATGTGCTCTCATGAAAAGGCGATGCCGTCGACGAGTGAATCAGTCAGCTTCGAAATAAAACGCATACACCTATCTAACTGTTTTTCCGAAACATACTCATCGGCTCTGTGCGCCTGCTGGATACTGCCCGGACCGCAGACCACCGCAGGTATGCCGAGCTCACTGGTAAAAAGACCCGCCTCGGAACCGAAGCTGATTTTCTGCGTACCCTCAGTATCGCTCAACAACGACTGAACCAGGCTCACCACCGCTGCATCCGTTTGGGTTGACAAGCCCGGGTAGCGGGTCAAAACCTCAAACTCGACACCTGCTTCAGGATCAACGGCCTGCATAGGCGGCTCCAGCACCGTTGCGATGTGACCACGGATATCAGCGACAAGACTTTCGGTGTCCTGCTCCGGGAGATGACGAATTTCAAACTCCAGTACACATTTTTCTGGCACGATATTAAGGGCTGTTCCACCGTGTATCGTACCCACATGTAAAGTGGTGTTCGGTACGGTGTAAGCATCATCAAACGGCCCGTGTACACGAATGTTCTGCTGTAGATGCCGTATATAGCAGACCAGCTCGGATGCAGTGTCTACCGCATTAACGCCCGAGGTCGGGTAAGCGGAATGACTGCTGCGGCCGCGCACCGTGACCCTGAATGCCTGTTTCCCCTTGTGCCCCCGAACCACCTGCATTCCGGTCGGTTCGCCAATCACACCCATCATCGGCCGTGCCGGCAGGGTCGCCATCAGCTCGATCAGACGCCGTACGCCGAGGCAACCGATCTCTTCATCGTAAGACAAGGCAATGTGAGCTGGTGTCCTGAGTGGACGACGCGTCATCTGCGGTACCTGGGCCAGAACACAGGCAATAAACCCTTTCATGTCAGCGCTGCCACGAGCATAAAAACATCCGTCCCGACTGACCAGTGAAAACGGATCCGTGTGCCAGTCCTGCCCATCGACAGGTACAACGTCGGTGTGACCAGAAAGCATGACGCCCGGCGAATCGGTTGTGCCAATCGTTGCGTAGAGATTCGCCTTACAGCGCGTCTCGTCAAAAATCAGCTCACTGTCGACGCCGTGACCGCGGAGATAATGCTGAACATAGTCGATCAGATCAAGGTTGGAGCGGCGGCTGGTGGTATCAAATGCAACCAGATCCGTCAACAACCTCAGCAGATCATCCGACACCATCAGGTTTGACTCGCTCAGAAGGTAACAAAGCCCGGTACCGGCGGGTAGCATAAATCAAAGGGTCACCCTGCTCGTTAAGCCTGACATTCTGGATCCTGCCGATCAGAACGTAGTGGGTCCCGTACAACATTTCCCCTGCGATCAGGCAATCCAGGTTTACCAAGGCTTCTGCGAAAGCCGGTGCCCCGGTCGCCATACGGTCCCAGTTACCCGACACAAAAAGATCAACATTGGCATCCAGGTAGTCACCCGCAAACGCTGTAGACACGTAGTCCTGATCATCGCGTAGAACGTTGACACACATAGTGCCGTTGGTCCGGACAACCTCACTGACCGGGGAGGTTTTATTCAGGCAGACCAAAACAGAAGGGGGATCATCCGAGACTGAACACATACTGCTCACGGTCATCCCGGCACAGCCGGATGCACCATCGGTAGTAACGACCGACACCGCAGATGCCACACAGCTCATTGCCTCGCGAAACAGATCGCTACTGACCATATCTACAGTCATCTTCGGTGAGGAGTTTGCTGACCGGTTCAGTATCATTCATCGCCCGGCACCCCATAGGTGGGTGCTGCGCCGGGATTGAGGGCTCGGGTCAGGTAGACCATCATCTCGGGTTCGTATCGTTCCCAGCACCGGCGCAGTTCTTTCACGGGTTGTTCGGCCCAGTCCACACGCAGATCGACCAATGGCCAAGGCTGCTCGTGGGCGACCAGCAAGGCCGCCGAATGAGTTGGGCCCTTCTCACCACCGGCTGCAACGCCGGCTTCCAGTGCCTGCAACAAACGTTCGGCAAGGTGTACCCCTATCGATTTCTCAAACATAGCGCACATTGCCTGCGCCACCCCGACATCGGACAGCAGGTTACCAGCACCAACACAGTGCTGCCCTTCGCTCACGGCGTGGATGCCCAGGACTTCTTGTCCACTGAAGTGAGCAGTACGACTCGATAGATCTACGACCGCTACCTGACGATACTCAGCGTAAGGACGCTGGTCCATTACCGAATTCAGTGCATCCGATGCACTCTGCCCGCCCGCCATCAGATCAAGCACCTCATTGCCGATTGTCGGGTCGGTAATATTCTGGGTTGACACAGCACCTGCACCCGCCCGTACCCAGGGGCAGCGACTGCCGACACAGATACTCGAGGTCGTGATCGCAATGCCGCTCATTCCACTCTCATCGCACATACCCGTGATTGAAAAAGTCATGGCTTGTCCCGGTAGTATTCAGACCATCGAAAATCAGCTGACGTTACTATCGGGTATTACCGCAGTCACTTCGATCTCCACCGACCACTCAGGCCGGGCCAGTGCCGAGACAACCAGCCCAGTTGAACACGGGTGTACACCCTTGAACCATTTGCCCATCTCCTGATAAACGGAATCTCGATACCGGATATCGGTCAGGTAGACCACCACACGGCACACCTGTTCAAGACAGCTGCCCGCTTCCCCAAGCAATAGGGAAACGTTTTCCATTGCTTTTCTGGTCTGGGCACCGGCGTCATCGGTGAAAAGCGACTCACGAGTCTCGAGATCCTGGGCCACCTGTCCCCGCAGAAAGACCGTAGTTCCTTTCGCGACGACTGCCTGGCACAGATCATTGTCCAGGCTCTGTTCGGGATAGGTGTCTCGGGTATTGAACTTGCGCAGGCGTGTGTGAGTCATCATCGGTTCTCCGTTTATTCAGGCCGCTGATTTGCCGGCGGGCCTGGCACCAAACAGCTGTTTGGCGCTGGTGTCCCCGGCCGTCTGATCGATACGCTCTAATAATTCTTCCGACAGACCAGCTGCCCGGTGGGCAAAGCCCAGTGATTCGCCCCAGTCAAAATTTCTGTACACCGCTGCCAGATGTGCAAATGGTGGTGACTGCGCAAAGAGCTGGAAAGTCAATCGATGGCCTGCATAGTCCGAATTCAGCAGATCGCGGGCGAATGCCAGAAGTTTACGTCGATCCTCAGCAGTCCACTCGTCATTGATTGTATAGAATTTCTCCATCCATTTACCGGTCTCCGGATGCCTGAAGCTTGCAACATCCGGGGTCACACAGATCTGTCCACCACACAGTTCCCGCGCCAGGTGCATCATCGCCGGCAGATTCGAGCACGCATGAACCCGTCCTGTAAAAAGCAATGACTGATTGGGCATCAACAGTCCGCCAGGGCTCCTTTCAGCGGTCGCGATAGCAGCGGTCAGGTGTGCGTTGATTCCCTCGCGGTAGACCGCAAGTTGGGACAGTTTCTCCTGTACGGCTGGCTGCTTGTCCAGACCAGTCTGGCGCACGTTAAACAGTGCAGCGCCGATCATCAGATCGGCCATCTGCAGGTTGCGCTGTACAAATGCAAAGGCGCTGTAACGGTGCAAGGTTGACCGAATGAAGGTGGCCGCTTTCGTGTGACGGTAGAACAGCACATTTTCCCAGGGTATCAGGACATTATCAAATACCACCAGCGCATCGATTTCATCGAACTTGTTGGCGAGCGGATAATCCTCAGCTGATGCGCGCCCGGTAAAACCGGTACGGCAAATCATCTTGATACCTGGAGACCCGAGATCACAGATAAATCCAACTGCATAGTCAGACAATTCGCTGTCACCCCAGTTGGCGATGGTTGGCTTGGTGAACGCCTGGTTCGCATAAGGCGCCGCCGTTTCGTACTTTGCCCCGCGAACAACAATGCCCTGATCTGTCTCACGGACCACGTGCAGCAACATGTCTGGATCCTGGTCCTGAGGTGCCTTGGATCGGTCACCCTTGGGATCGGTGTTGGCCGATACATGAAAAGGATCGATCCTGATCACGCGATCAACATGATCACGAATATTTTGTGAAAACTGCGGGTCCATTTCGTTCAGCACGTCCTGCCCATCGTACAGGGACCACATCTCGCCGACGGTTTCATCACCCACACGGGTCACAATCCCACCGACATCATCCATCACTGCGTCGGTGGCCTCACGCTTCCGGTACCAGTCCTCCTGCGCGTACGGCAATTTAAGTCCCACCGAGAAGGTCTCACCTTCCTCTTCATAGGTCATCACGTGCCGCGTTGCGGCATCGTGCTGCATCTCGTAAATACGGGCCCGAATGTCGACCACGGGCTTGAACATCGGATGCGTCGGCACGTCGTCGACTTTCTCGCCATTGATCCAGACCTGACGACCATCGCGGATAGAGTCCAGGTATTCAGCAGCGGTTCTGATCATTTCAAAATTCCTGGCTGGGTTTTAGCCGATTCACTCACCTTTCGGCTTGATAGTGGAGGATCATGCGCAGTCTGCCTGTATTGTAAAATACAATTTAATAATCCATTGTATCTATTATTTTTATGCAATATACACTCAAACAGCTCCAGTATCTGATCAGTGTGTCCGAGCACGGCAACATATCGGCCGCTGCCAAAGACTTATTCATCTCCCAACCTGCCCTCTCGACCTCCATCGCACAACTCGAAAGTTCGCTTGGCCTGACGTTGCTGATTCGACATCACGCCAAGGGGGTCTCGCTGACACCGGCAGGTGCCGATTTCCTTGCCCGTGCAAGATCACTGCTCACTCATGCGCAGGAAATTGAGGAGGACGTGCGGGAACTCCGCGATTCGATCAGCGGCGACCTTGCAGTTGGGTGCTTTGTGACGCTTGCACCGTTTTTTATTCCACGGCTGATGAGCGATCTGAAAGAAAACCACCCCAAGCTGCGGATTCGCCTGATTGAGGGCACGCTGGACCGACTCCAGCAACTCCTTAAATCGGGTGACATTGAAATGGCACTGCTTTACGACCTCGAGTTGGATTCTGAACTTCGAAGTGAAGGCTTGACCGTCATAGCGCCACATGTTCTGCTGCCGTCTGGCCACCCGCTGTCCGGTGGGAAATCCGTTTCACTTAAAGCGCTGCAGGATGAATCAATGATCCTGCTGGACCTCCCGCACAGCCGTGAATATTTTCAGCGACTGTTCCAGCACCTGGGTATCAATCCGCGAATTGACCAGCGGTCTGCGTCATTCGAACTGGTCCGTGGTCTTGTTGCCCGGGGCCACGGCTACAGTGTGCTCAATCTACAGCCGGCCTCCGAACTCACTTACGATGGCGCTCGCGTCCGCTGTCTGCCGATCCGTGAAAAAGCCATGCCATTGCGGGTGGTGCTGGTCACACTGTCGAAAACCCGGCGAACCCGTCGTTCTGAAGCTTTTACGCAGACCTGTAGAGCGTTTTTCGCCCGTTTATAACCGCGAGAATCTCGTCCCAGCCTTATGTCGATGCCATCGCTGCCAGCACTTTCTGAACGGCCAGTTCACCACTCATCAGGGCGCCGTGACAGGTACAGAAATGGTTAAGCGATGTCGCTTCACCGGCAAAAAACAGGCGCTCCGCAATCGTTTCAGCGAGCACAGCACGCTGATTGAACTGTCCGGGACTGGCGCTTGAATACGCACCGCGCACAAACGGGTTTCCGCGCCATGCGGACTGTCGATCACCCTTGATGTGGCGCACTATGTCATGGCCAAAGGCACAACTCAGAGCCTCTTTGACCACAGCTGCCGAAGCCGCCGGTCCCGATCGTTCCAGCCAGTCTGCATAACGACCCGCTACGATCCCGATGACACAGTCAAATCCGTGGGGGCGTAGGTTGAGCAAAATCGGGGCATCGTGATCGACCTGGACCACCACGCGCTCGGGTACATCTGCCGGGAAAAGCCGGTGATCGAGCCAGAACCTGATATGGTTGTAGTTGCCCAAGGGCAGGGCAGCGATGGCGCTCTGCTTGCTGCCAGGCAACTCTGGCAGAAAACGAAGCGCGCCAGAGTCCAAAATACCTGTTGATACAGTGATAATGACCCGCTGGGCCTGTACATCACCGCGTGTTGTTTCCACGCGCACGCCCGCATCGCCCCAGTGAATGGTCCTGACCTCCGTATTCAACGAAACGGGTACACCAGAGCCCCAACGTTCGACCAGTTGGCCGTAACCGTCTACAACAGGCCAGTTTTCGTGGGTATCTTCATAACTAACCATGTCACCTATGGAAACCTGATCGGAATCAGACGACGTATTCAGTGCCGTGTAGTAGTCAAGTACAGATGTCCATTCGCCGTCGCGTTCTGTCACCTCAGCAACAGACTTGTCCAGACCGTCCGACCACGCCTGTGCTAGCACTGCTTCAGCGGCCTCGAATTCTTCCTCCAAAGACTCAAGCGCCGGTTCAGACACCCACTGACCGCCCCTGAAATAGCCCTCTTCCGGTCCATAACCATCACGCTTCTCATAGCGGATTGAATACTGGTCAGCAATTGGAACAAAGGGATTGATACTGGCGGAATGCATCCAGTGGCAGCCGAGATCAAATGCTGCACCATCCGGTGGATACTCGGTGTGCGCGCGCCCACCGATCCGGTGAGATGCTTCAAGCAACACGTAGGGTACACCTCGGGCGGTCAATGCTATCGCTGCCGCCAGGCCTGCTGCACCGGCACCAATGACTGCAACCTCAACCCGGTCGGTCATGAGGCGCGCACCGACCCCGCTGGCCTGCGGTTGTTCGGGACCGTCTCGGACAGTTCACGGCCATCAATCCGGCGAATGTTATGTTGACTGATCATGACGGCAATTGTCACAACCAGCACCACACCAGCACCCACGATCACGGCGATCGATGCGTTATAAGTAGATGCGATCGCACCCACAAACAATCCCCCCAGCGGCATCAGGTAGAAACTGATGATGTGAATTCCCATCACACGACCCCTTAGCGCATCGGGTACCGCTATCTGGAGCACCGTCATCGAGGTGATCAAATACACCGAACCGAAAACGCCGACAAAAAACGTACAGGCCAGTGCAGTCTCAAAAGCCAGATGTGCAGTACCGTAAGCTACCGTGAGTCCAAATCCTATCAAGGCGACCCCCCCACACAGAAGGCCTGCCAGCATGGCGACGCCAAGATGTCGGTGCTGCTGAAACGATGAGACCAGCACAGTGCCCACTGCCGAACCCAGCCCAACAGCGGACATCAGTGCACCAAACCCGATTTCCTGGGTGCCCAGGCTGTTGGCGAACACTGGCATCAACTGATTGAATGAAAACCCAAAGAACATCCAGACCCAGGTCAAGGGAATCAGCACCAAAAATGTCCGGTTAGTAAAAATAAAACGGATACCTTCGGCGAACTGTTGCCCAGTACCGCCAGTCGCTGCCGCCTGACGCTCTACCTGCATACCGACCAGTGTGAAAAACATCCCGACAAAACCGAGTGCGCCCAATGCAAATACAACGGACGTGCCTGCCGCTGCGATCAGTACCCCGGCCAATGCCGGTAGGATCATTCGGCTGCCCTGCCAAAGAATAGAATTCAAAGACACCGCACTCATCATCTGGTCCGGTGTAATCAGCTTCGCAAACAACGCCTGGCGTACAGGCCATTCAAACCCCGTCACGATACCGATCACACAACCCAGCACAAGGACATGCCAAACCTCGACGACACCAGAATAGTCGAGGAACGCCTGAACCAGCAGCAGTACTGCAGTAATCAGCGATGTGGTCATCAACAGCACTCGGCGATCGAATCGGTCGGCCAGTACGCCGCCAAACAATAAAACGATTATCGCCGGTCCGGATACGGCCGCACCCAGCACGCCAAGATCCATCGGCGATCCGCTGAGTTCAAAAATCAGCCACCCCTGTGCCATCAGCATCAACTGACTGGCACCCACGGTACCCATGGAACCAAACCAGTAACGCCGGTAACGACGGGACTTCAGCGCTGAAAACAACATTGGAATTAGATCACGCGGTCAGAGTAATCGCGGGGTGTCATTGAGTCCACGCAAGCATTGTCTTTTGGCCGGCAGTCGACCAGTCTTCAGGAATCTGGAGCGAAGACCCCGGTCCCGGCCGTTCGATATTCGTCCCGCGGCGGACTGAAGATATCCAGCACCATTGCCCCATCTGGACCTGCTCGAAATGCATGCGGTACATCACCTGGTGTGCGCCAAAAATCGCCGATGGTTTCAGGATGTTCCACACCATCCTGAATTGGAACGCCGCTACCCGCAATGATAACGCCCCATTGTTCCGGGGGATGTGAATGCACTTCACTTTGACTGCCAGGTTCCAGCTGAACCACCGACAACATGGCCTGATCTCCCGGAAATATCCGTGTAGATACACCCTTAAGCCAGATCTCGGGCGATGCCTTGTGAGAGATCTTGAAGGTTAAAGATATTTTCTGTCAACTCATTACCTCCAGGCAGTGCGAGTTTCCCTGCCCGTTCATGAGATCGGCACAGTCGGTAAACGGCGATAGTCAGGTCACCGATATAGTCTTTATCAACCTGGACCAGAGAATTCCCGCAACAAATGACCGGGCGTACCACAATCTGCGATCAGTCCATTCTGATCGACCACCCGTGTACCGTTCACCCACAGTCCATGCAGGCCCACAGCAGGGGTGTCGACCCGGCTGTTGCCCCCCGGAAGATCAGTCACCCGTCGCCGCGGCCCGCGACCCACCGTCGACGGATCAAAAAGCATCAGATCAGCCTGCTGGCCAGCAACGATCCGACCTCGATCAGCGATTCGACAGATATCAGCCGGTCGGCTGGTCACTGCCTGTACAGCTTGCTCCAGCGACAGATCTTCCCTGTCCCGTACCCAGTGACCCAGAAGGTGCAATCCAAATCCCGCGTCACAAAGAAACGACAGATGGGCACCCGCGTCCGACAGTGTCACGGCGGCATGGGGGTGATTGAGCAGATCTTTTACCCGATCTTCTTCAGTATTGAACAGCTTACAGTCGAACATCGCATCCATCTCATCATCGAGCGCGAAATCCAGTAACCAGTCAAAGGGATCCTTCCCGCTTGCGTTCGCGAGTTGACCGACGGTTTTCTGAACCAGGTCCTGGTGTCGCTGTTCAATCACACTGATGATCGTCAAATGATCAAACTGATGATAGGAAAAGCGGTTGGGCACGCCTTTTGTACGTGCTTCTGCCTTGATCTTGTCACGGAATGATACATCCGCCAGTATCTGCCGAAAACGTTCTTCGCCGTCAGCTTCAAGCGCAGGTCGCCAGGCCAGAAACGCTTCAAGCGGATAGGGATGCCTTATTGTGAACTCCATACCCAGTGGAAAACAGCCCACCTGGCCCCACAGTTCACGGCCACGACTGCGAGCGTTTTCTATTTCACTGAATTCCCGGAACACGCGTTCAGGATCATTGGGATCCACGAACATCGCTGCGATCATGACCGGCCTGCCATTGTTCGCAGAAATCTGTTCCAGAAATTCTATCGTTGTCGTCATCCCTTTGGTCAGCATAAAAACACCTCGACCTGCTTCCTTAAGGGCGCCAGTCAGCTCCAACATCTCGTATTCATCGGCAAGACGCGATGGCATCGGAATTCCGTTCTCACCGTTGTGCTGTTCCAGAGTCGATGTCGCAAAACCGACTGCACCGACCGACAGGGCTTCAACGAGGATCGATTTCATCTGCGCAACCTCATCGTGTGTCGCAGCTCGCGTTGATGCCTCTTCACCCAGCACCCACATCCGAAGCGATGAATGTCCGCAATAAGAGGCCACATTCGGCACCATGCCCCGCCTCTCTAGGAGATCGAGGTACTCGGGATAGGATTCAAAATTCCAGTCGACCCCTGTTCGCAATGCATCCAGCGACATACCCTCGACATGTGTCAAGTTGCGTAAAGTCAGATCTCGGTGCTCAGGTTTGCATGGCGCAATAGTGAAACCGCAGTTACCGATGAGTGCGGTGGTCACCCCAAGACCTGTTGACGGACTCGCAGAAGAATCCCAGGTCAGCTGTGCATCGTAGTGGGTATGCAAGTCAATAATACCGGGCGCCAGAGTCAATCCGTCCGCATTAACTTCCTCGACACCTCCCCCAAGCCCAGTGCCGAGCTCAGTGATTTGCCCTCCGTCTACCGCAACGTCACCCCACTGTGCCGGATTTCCTGTGCCATCGACAATCTGGGCATTACGAATGATCAGGTCGTGCATGAATATCACCTATATTATGTTTGAAGTCATCAACGGGTCTGCTTGAATCACTCTAAACAAACCCGCAAGACCTTTCAATTCATTCATCATTCAAAGTTTCCGTCCTCACGCCTAATTCTGGCGCCAGCGGGGATGCTTAGGCCTGCTTCGAGGGAAACCCGGTTAGCCTGCCTACTGCTATAAGTTGATTTTCATGTTCGGTACAAATATCGAGTTCGGTACGACCTTCTCGGAATGCCCAAAACTGTCGCCAATGGAGTTTGGTATAGGACGTGCTTGGCAGCGCATAGCCCAGCTGCTGCTCCACTTCCCGATGCAATGTAGGCAGTCTGTAGAACGGAACACCGGGAAACGTATGATGCACACAGTGATAAGTCATGTTCCAGTTGACCCATCGCATAAACCAATTAGTGCTGAAAGTTCTCGTATTCCACAGGGTGTGTGGTTGATGTGTTAGGCCGGTGTGCTCTCCGAGCCCCTGCAGCATATACGACCAGCGCATCAGAAAAAACGGACCCCACCAGAACACCAGCACCCACCACGATTGCAACACGAGGGCACTCCCAAGCGCGACGGCGTAGCCAGTCACATGCCAGCGCGCAGCCTGTTTCACGTCCTGCTGCTGTGATGGGGTCAGATACCATTCATCTGCGCTAATAAAAGCATGACACCAGATTCTTTTGAGCTTTGATCGGATCAGCGGGAAACCGCTCAAGGCCAGCAGATACTGTCCGGCACTGCGGATTTCCGGGCGCTCGAGCTCGGTGTCCTTTTGCCAGTCCTGCGTGTTGCGATGGTGTACAAAATGTGTCCAGCGATGATGGTCACTGGGATTGAAAATAACGAAACCACACAGCCTCGCCACCCAGATATTCAGCCAGCGTGACTTGAAAGCAGTCAGGTGATCACATTCGTGGGTGGGTGCATAGAGATAGTTCAGCAATATGCCTTGGAGTATAAACAGGGGCATACTCCACCAGCTGCCCCAGCTAACAGACAGTCCCCAACTCGTGGCGGCAATCGCGCCGAAGTGACCGGCAAGCTGAACCAGACCCGGCCAGTTACGCCGCGTCGACAGCTCGGCAAGTCGTTCTGTCGATATAACACCTTTGGCACCGATAAAATCCTGCATACCCTTTTCGTTCTCGTTAGCCGTCAGCGATAGACACCGTCCCACTCACCGGGATCAACATCAGCAAGGGTACCATCGGGATTCACGGCCGGCCGATTGATGGCAAATACGGTCTCTGGTCTCACCACCGAGTACTCCATGTAACCCATGCGCGCGATGGGTTGCATCGCTCCTGTATTGACCATACCGTCGTCAATGAACTGGTCATCGATGTAGATGCCGACAACATGCCCAATTACAACGAAATGACCGTTCTCGGTGCCAGGCACCACATCGGGTAACGGCACAGTTTTCCAGTGGCGGCACTCGAACGCGGCGGGACTCTCCTTAACCCGAGGCGGTTTTACAAATTTTGAAGTAGTTGGTGTCAGACCCGACAATGGAAATTCATCAGTATCAGCCGGCACCGATGCTGAAGAGATGTTCATACCCCCGCGTGTGTCCCAGGTCGCCATCGAGCAGGTGAATTCGCCGGTCTGCTCGATGTTGCGTACACTGTCCTTGAAGTCAGCAGAAGAAAACATCACATAAGGAGGCCGGTCGCTGACCGCATTGAAGAAGCTGTACGGCGCAAGATTACAGATGCCGTCTGCACTGATACTGGAGATCCACCCAATCGGTCGGGGTGCAATCAGTGCCTTGAACGGGTCGTGCTTGAGGCCGTGTTTGTTTTCAATTGAATCGTAATACATGTGTTTTATCCACGATAGTCGGGCTGTGTGCAATGGTCAGGTCTGGGTAGCTATTGCAATCTGCTGCGTCTGATGGTCCGCCCTGGGTTTAGGTTATGATCGGACGAGTATAAGCAAATCGGAGTTTCTGAATGTTCGAAAGTTTTGAGCGATCACAGATAGACAGTAACGGCTGCCGAATCAACGTCGTTCATAGTGGTTCTGGACCCGGTCTGCTGTTGCTGCACGGCTACCCACAGAATCACGTCGAATGGCACAAAGTTGCTCCACGCCTAGCAGAGAATTTTACGGTCGTTTGCCCAGACCTTAGAGGGTATGGCGACAGCGGGAAACCACCTTCGTCAAATGACGACCTCTCAACTTATTGCAAACGGACCAGCGCCCGGGATCAGATTGCAGTGATGCGGCAACTCGGTCATCCGCAGTTCCACCTGGTTGGTCACGACCGCGGTGTCCGAGTTGGACTTCGTCTGGCACTTGACCATCCAGATTCTGTGCTGAGTTTTACCAACCTGGATGTCATGCCATCGATGGAGGCCTTTGAGAACATGGATGCCTCGCTCGCCTATTCCTGGTTCCACTGGCACCTGATGCGGCAACCATCACCGCTACCTGAAATTGTATTCAGTACCAATCCTAAACTTTTTCTCGACTTCTTTCTGGAAAACTGGACATCGGTATCGGGCAGTTTTACAGATGCCGCTTATAAAGAATACCTACGCTGCTTTTCAGACCCCGATACCGTGCGTGCCATGTGCGCAGACTACCGCAGTGTAACGCTCGACATGAAACACGATAATGCGGACCGGGGAACAAAGTTATCCTGTCCGGTGCTGGTACTGTGGGGTAGCGAAATGTCGAAACGACCTGGTTGGCAAACTGGGAAGAATCTGGACATGATGGAGGCTTGGCGTGCACGGGCGCCCGACGTTCGAGGCAGCGCACTTGCTTGCGGCCATTTTATACCCGAAGAAAAACCTGATGAGTTGATTTCCGAATTGCTCAAGTTTTTGTCATCAATATAATAAGGATAAACAGTAGAAATCCGCCCGATATTTCACCCTATCCTTCGACTATCGCCTCTGCCTCGATCTCAACCAGATAATCATCTATCAACTGTGAAATCTCAAACGTCGCATTTGCCGGGCACACGTCACCGAAATAACGGCCATGAACCAAAGATACCGCTTCACAATCTTCTGCGTTCTGCAAATAAACCCGCGTGCGGACGATATCAGAAAGAGACCCACCAAGAGACATGACACTAGCCTTAATCTTATCGAGTATATATACCGCCTGCCCCGGAGCGTCTCCTCGACAAACAATAACGTCCTGACCGTGGGTTGCGGTCGTGCCACTAACCAGAATCCGGTTTCCAATTCGGACTGCTCGGGAATGCCCACAGATCTTTTCCCATTTAGTGCCGCTGAACACTTGAGTGCGGTCGGTCTTTCCGGGTACAGCAATTGGCTCATAAACAGTAGGCAGCGAATCGAGATGGTGACTAAGATCACCAGTTGCAGTCAAAAAAGGAGGTTCACGATACTCATCACCACAGTCGCCCTTTAGGCGGCAAATATCAGCCATCGATTCGGCGATCAGACTCTTGTCTTCCTCATCCAAAACAAAAGAAAATATCGTAAGATTATCTTGTCGGTGCTGGCTTTCGGTCAGTCTCGCGCCGATAATTACTGCGCCTACAGCCGGTTGATCCAGAACCCAGCGAGTTGCAACATTGGCTACTGAGACATCGTGACGTTGTGCAACAGATGTTAGTGCTCGCAAGATAATTTGTAAGTTTTCCCAGCCTCCCGTCTCATCTATAAACCGCTTGTATTTCATTTTGCTCCAGTCATTCAATTCTGAATTCCCTGGTTCCGGCTTGTCTAACCATCTTTCTGTAAGAAATCCACCTGCCAAAACACCATATGCAAAAAGTTTGATGCCATTTTTCAACACCTCCGTGGTCATATCTCCCAAAGCACGTTGATCCAGCAGTGAGACCACCACCTGGTTAGAAACAACCGGGAAACCGTGACGAAGGAGTACCAATAAATGATCGGTATCAAAGTTGGTTAAACCAATATTGGCGATCCGACCACCTTCATGTGCCAGCATGAGGCCCTCCATAGCATCTAAGTATCCTGGGTGCTGGAATGTCCACCAATGAAGCTGCAGCAGGTCTACCGATTCAACACCAAGTCTATCTGCACGCTCATCAATAGCATCTCGAACTACTTTGGGTGACATTCTGCCGGGCTTTGGACACCACTTTGTATGAAACCGCGCTACGTTCAAATTGTCGCAAGTCTCTTGACGAAGTTGAAGTATTTCCCTCGCCCGGCCAGAGATTAACTCGGCGCTTCCATAGTGATCAGCCATATCAAATGTGTCGAAACCTTCCAAAGCATATTCAACAAGATTCTCAGCTGCCGCTTCGAGATCGAGATTGGACCCATCTTTTTCAAGATCTGCCACTTGCCATAGACCCGTAATAACTTGACTGATCTCGTAGTTTGGCGACAACAACAACCGTTCTGGTTTCATATGGCTTTACCCTGATCTAATCACTAATCCTATTTGGTCGAATTTGTTTCTGATGATAGCGACTAATTTGATGTCAATAACCGTACGTAACATCCTTTGCTCAGAAATTTTTGTCAGCCTTAATCACTGATCATTAAATTTCTTATCATCCGATTGATTTTACTGCCGTTGTCTGCAAACTCGTCCATCACGATATCAATATGGTTACGATTCGGAACGACAGTCGCAAAACTCTTAAGGCCAGCCGCAGACCAACTCTCGTTTATCTCTAACTGCTGGAATAAAAATTCTTCGGTCTCATTCCCACCCACAATGAATAGCAATTCTCCAGCTTCGCTCGGAACATTGTGAATGGGGCTATACATGCGAACATCGTCCTCGGAAATACATAGTATTTTATTCTTAGTACTCTGTCGGACAGGTTCTAGATCATACAATCCGCTGATCGCACAACCTGTAGAAATAACATCAGCAGGAAGACCCTTTTCCACAGGCCATAATCTATCCATTAGCAAAGTTACCAGATGACCTCCTGCCGAATTACCCGAAATCGAAATGTTAGTTGGATCAATATTCAGATCTGACTGATGCTCATATATCCATTGAACAGCTCGCTGACAAGAGTCAATAATGATCGGGAAGTTAGCTTCTGGAAGCATTGGATAGTCGATGACAATCACAACTGTTCCATCTTCACAGAACCCATCAGCAACAAAACTGAAGGCCTTTGCATCCAGTGAATGCCAGAATCCACCATGGATAAACATCTGAACACAACCATTTTGCTCAATAGTCTTATCAAGAAAAATATCTAACATCTGCTCTTGATGTGTGCTGTAGGGTACATTCAATACCGGTTCAAGTCTTGTCCGCGACCGGACACTTCTTTCAAGCCTTCTCTCAAACAATGAGTCTAAAAAAGGCACGCTGTCGAGGACAAACTGTGCCTCAAGCTGATCGCTACTGTAGTTTCGATATGCCATATATCGGACTTAACATTGCTTATTATCGATATTGAGACCAGAGAAAGAATTGGTTATCCAGAATTACAGTCTCTAACTCGAAAGGTGTTTTTTCTCGGGTAATATTCCTGATGGTCTAAAGACCAGCATAAGCACCAATACCATCCCCACAATAATTATTCGCAGGGATGCCGCTTGTGTCTGATAGTCGGGGGTTACGATAAAATTGATTAGACTATCACTTGCAGACCACAACCCCCAGATGACAATTGCGCCGACGATGGCACCTAGGTTGTTGCCTTTTCCACCAACGATCAACATCACATACACCTGAATTGTGAATATCGGCAAGAAATCTTGCGGACTGATAAATCGGACAAAATTTGCGTACATCGCACCCGCCAATCCCATGATTCCACAACCAAGAACAAAGGCTTGCAGACGAAACAAAAATACATTTTTTCCCAAAGCCTCGGCGGCGACTTCATCCTCTCTGATTGAACGAAGCACCCTGCCCCAGGGAGATTTCACGACACGCTCAAGAGCGTAGTAAATGAATACTATGGTCACGATACAGATGATGAGATAGCACAAATTGCTCATGAATGCAGAGTCTAAGAATCGAGAAAATGGCTTGGGTAGTGCATACAGCCCGTTTGGCCCGCGTGTCACCGACTCTGCATTAAGCGCCACCAACTGAATACTTATTGCTATTCCAAATGTGGAAATCGCAAGAAAATCTTCTCGCAATCTCAAAGTCACCAAACCAACCAACACTCCAGCTAGACCAGAAACCACAATCGCGCATATCCAGCCTAGAAGTATAGGCAATTCGAAACCACCGAACATGGTATCCGGGTAATCAGGACCGGTAATAATTGCACTGGTATACGCCCCAACTGCAAAGAAGCCCGCGATACCAACATTAAACATGCCGGTAAACCCATATTGGATGTTTAATCCTAGAGAACTGATGATATAAAAAGAACAAATAATGAAAAAGAAAATAAAAAATGACAGGATATCAATCATCTCTTTCTTTCTCACCTATGATTCCCTGAGGTCTCACAATTAGGACAACAATCATGATTAGAAATGATATCGCGCCACGATAAGCAGAAAGATCTGCGGCGACCGCAAAGGCTTCCGTCAAACCAATCAAGAATCCACCGAGCACCGCTCCATAGACATTCGTCACACCCCCCACGATCAACGCCGCAAACATCGGGAGTATGAGTTCGAACCCCATTTCGGGATCAAGTTGTGTGACATGAGCATGTAGCGTTCCCGCAATTGCCGACAGCGACGCACCAATTACCCAAGACCATCGAATAACAGATTTCACGTTAATGCCATTAACCATCGCCAAGATTGGATTCTCTGCAACCGCCCGCATTTTCTTGCCCATCGTGGTTATGGATAAAAACGAATGTAGGGAAACCACACAAATAGCTGTGATAACAAGAATGACAATGTCATCTGGTACTACCTTGATGTCACCAAATATCGGAATTGCTCGTGGGATGTAAAAGCTTAGGAACATCTGGTCCGCACCCGCAACCAGCGTGATGACATTTCGGATGATCAGCGATAACCCAAATGCAGCAATTATGAATGTAATTCGAGATGCTGCTCTCTCTCTGAGCACACGGAAAAGCACCGAATCGACCACGAGGACAATGACACTAGTAACCGCAATGGAAAACACTATTGAGCCAAGCAAAGGCCATCCAAATGAGATGGGGCCAATAGATCCAATCCCTGCGCCCATCAACACGATAAATGCCATGGAGATGTATGCACCAATTGCAAGAATTTCACCTTGAGCAAAATTTGCAAATCGTAATACGTTGTAGGCAATGCTGAGGCCTACGGCACCAAGTGCGATGATTGAACCGCTAACAAGGCCGTCGATAAAGTACTGAATCATGATGCTCGTGCCATTGAACCGGCTCCAAAATAAATTTCGGCAACTTCGGGGTCCTCTAAAAGCTCGCGAGCATTTTTTACCAGTCGAAGACGGCCATTCGCTAAGATAGCCCCACGGTCGGAGACAGAAAGTGCAGCGCGTGCATTCTGTTCGACCATGACCACAGTTACACCACTGTCTCGAATTTGGACGACATGCTGGAAGACCTGATTTCTAAGGACGGGAGACAATCCTGCCGAAGGTTCATCAATAAGCAGTAACACGGGGTCGGCCATGAGTGCACGACCTAACGCAAGCATCTGTCTCTGACCCCCAGATAGTTTTCCAGCAGTGGTGTCTCTGAATCTGCTTAGATCGGGAAATAATTCGAAGACTTTCTCTAGCCTTTCAGCATAGGCTTGCGTGTTTAATATCGCGCCTAAATCTAGATTATGCAAAACCGTCAGTTTCGCAAATACATTTTCTGTCTGGGGCACATAAGCCACCCTGCGCTCAATGATTTCATACGTTTCCAACTCGGATATATTTTCACCCTGAAACAATATTTCACCCGATATTACTTCTATCAGCCCACAGATCCCCTTTATTAACGTTGACTTTCCGGCACCGTTCGGACCTAACAATGTAAGAATTTCACCCTGGATAACTTCCAGTGACACATCGATAACAATCGGCAACACGCGTTGGTATCCGGCCACAAGGTTACTGACTTGGAGAATGGCTTTACCTGAGCTGGGATCAGAATTATTCACGGTGACTGTTGGTGCAAAATAATAAAGCACCAACACCTCTAGTGTTCTATAACCAATCTTGTATTAGTTGTTCCTTGGAGATGCCTCACTACCCAAGAATGCATCTATCAAGCGAGGATCTGAACGAATTTCTTCCGGACTACCTTGCATCAGCATATCGCCATCGGCCATAACTAGAATAGATGAGCACAATCGCATCACAAGTTCCATGTTGTGCTCAATGATCAGAAACGTCACTCCTTGACGGTGTATATCTTTTATTCGATCGATTATTTCTTCCAGTAAAATTGGGTTCACACCTGCAGCTGGCTCATCTAGTAGGATAAGCTTAGGATCAGACATCAACGCTCTGCCAAGTTCCAGGAGCTTCAATTGTCCGCCTGAGAGATTCCCTGAAAACTCATTCTGAAGATCAGCCAGATTTAAAAATTCCAGCAAATCCTTGGCTTTGTCTTTTATTTTGAGCTCTTCCTTTTTTACTGCACTGTTCTGCAACCAGTTGTTCCAGAGCTTTTCGCCAATTTGTTTGCGTGGGACCATAGTCAGGTTTTCAAGAACTGTCATTCCTGAAAATGGTCTAGGAATCTGGAACGTGCGAACAATGCCGAGCTGAAAAGTCTGATATGGTCTAAGGCCTGTGATCTCATGCTCATTAAAAAATACTGCGCCACTCGAAGGAGTAAGATGACCAGCGATCATATTGAATGTTGTTGTTTTCCCGGCTCCATTCGGTCCAATCAAGCCCGTAATCGTATTCGGCTCAACGGTGAATCCGAGGCCACTCACCGCAGTCAAGCCGTCAAATTCTTTTGTTAGATTCTCAACAGTTAGCATGGTGTAGAAATTCGTGAATCCGACTAATACTACCCTCCCTAGTGATAAAGAGTAGGTTGTAACTGTTTCAACTATTAAAGAGGCCAAGAAGCTAGCTTCTTGGCCTCTTAGATCGAATATTTTGTTCCTGTTTAGTTGTTCATGGCTCGAACCTTCGCCTTCACTTCAGAAACCTCCTCAAGCGATACACTGCCGACAGTAACATATTCGCCATCTTTGATTTTCATCATGACAAATGGCACGGCAACATCGCCATAAGGATCAAAATCAATCGGTCCTGTTGCGCCAACATACCAAATATTCTTACCAGCTTTGATGGCACTTATGGCCAACTTTAATCCCTCAACACCACCATGATGCTGCTCACCGTCTGGACCCGTAATTTCTCGGACAATCTTGGCAAGCGTTGGCCCGCTCGTATCGAGGCCACGCATATCAGCGGCTACCATCGCCAATCCAATAAGCACACCGGCGTCATAACCTGAATTTCGTCCGGGACCTTTGGGACTCGCGTCCCAGCGAACCTGAAAGTCGGCTTCCATCTGTTGGAGAGAAGAATTTTCTGGCGTTCCAGGACTAATGAACCACGCATTCTTCAAAAGATCTTCACCGACGGTATCTACAAATGCGCTGTCGTTCATACCTTGTGGCATGATGAAATTTTGTGGTCCATCAAATCGAATCCAATCTCTAAAATGTTTGACGCCATCCTGGGTATTGCTGAGCATATATAAGCTATCCGGATCGCCTTCCAGTGTTTTGGTAATTTCGGACCGGTAAGTCGGTTGATCTGGATTAAATGGAACGGAATTAGCTATCTCTCCACCCAACGCCTTAAATGCATCTATAAAGCCGGCCTTGTTATTTTTCCCCCAGTCATTGTTAAAATAAATAATCGCTGGTTTACGAAATCCTGCCTGGTAAGCCATCATGGCAGCAGCGACTGCCTGTAATGAGTCTGACGGTAAAGTGCGGAAAAAGAGCCCTTTGGTCTCTCCTCTTTTCGCCATATTGGTAAACGTCGAAGACGTAGATGCTGTGGCTATGACCAGAACGTCATTCTCAACTGTCACAGAACTGAGTAACGGAGCAGTAATACCTGACGAGACTGGACCTACCAAAGCAGTTACGCCTTCAAGATCAATCAGCTTTCGTGCGGCATCCACAGCAAGGGAGGCTTGGGTGTTTGAGTCTCGAACGTCGTATACGAGATCACAGCCAACCCCGAGTGCCGCTCTGGCTTCATTGACTTGCTCAACTCCAAGCTGAGCCGCCCTTGATATGGGAACGCCATGCGCACCATAGGCCCCGGTCAGCGAAAGCACAGCGCCGATCTTATGTTCACACGCTGCTAGAGACGCATTGAATCCACTCGAACCGGCCATACACAATAGAGCGGCGCCCAGCACCCCCACAACCTTCTTTTGTCGCATTTTCATCTCCATTACTCCTTTTATTTGTAGAGGAAACAAACCATAGCTAATAAATTTCGTTAAGCGTGAAGTGATTGTATAACGAACCAACTCTGAGTCGGAATATTTTCCATGCTCAATTTGAAGTTGCTAGTTTGAACAATAAACCGTCGGGCTCGGCGTAGTGATCCAGAATTGAAAAATGGTTCGCGTTTTCAATGAGTGCTGATTGACTACCCTTTCCGAGGCCAGCTTGCATCATCGCAAAGTCATGCGTTTGTCGGACCATTTCCAAACCTTCATGGGTACCGACAGCCAGAACCAGGTCGCCGGCGTAGTTTTCACTACAGGACAGTGGCGAAAACTCGTCCACATCGCGTTGTGTCAGACCTATTTCCCTATTACGATCGATATAGACGACTGGCTGCAGGTCGTAGATTCCACTGATACCCAAAGTTCTGCTGATTATCGGTCGTTGGTCGTGAGAGTAGCGATCCCACTGGGTTGCGGCCAGAATTGCAACGATCTGAGCACCCGCGGAGTGGCCCGCTAAATTGATCTCTCCGCTGTCAATCCCCCAGGTTTTCAATCGACTCACAAGATCCAGAACCATTTTGCGACACGAGTTAACAAGTTCAGTCATGGTCACATCTGGGCAAAGCGGATAATTTGCGCCAATAAACGTCCAGCCCTTGTCTACAAAAGCGGGGGCCATAAACTCAAAATTTGCCTTGTCTTGGGAATACCAAAACCCGCCATGGAAAAATATGTGTACCGGAAACTCTGACCCACCCGGAAAAACATCATAGGTCTCAAGACTATGGTCTCCGTAACAAACATCAAGTTTTGTCTCTAAGTCTGCCCGAGCACGGTCGCTGTCGCGCTTCCAGCTAATCGGATAGTCATCATAGTGTGGGATTCTGTGTTTTTGGTTATAAAGATTCTCCAGTTGATCCTTGGTAAACCCTCGATAAGGCTTGTCTGTCATTGAATTTTCCATCTACCTGAACATTAAGTGTTTAGTGACACAATCGGGAGTGAGCAATCAAGGATACTACGGACTACATCCTACGAGTACTCTCATAAACTCATAGATTGAAGCACAATTACTATGATCGGAACCAACAAATGCGATTAATAGGAGCTAATCAATATATCCTCAAAAATCGTTTTCACTGAATACTATGATTCCTAAAGTATCACTTGCCCCAGATTACTCAGTCAGCCGCTTGATTGCCGGAGGCTGGCAGTTACAAAACCAAGGCGACAATGTGATCAATGACCTTTTGCGACTCAGTCGCTATGGGATTACCACTTATGAAACTTCAGATACCTATAAAAACGGACAAACTCTTCTAGGTAGATTTCTTGCCAGAGCTAAACAATCACTCTCCAGCGAGATATTTTCAACGCTTCAAATTCATACCCGATATACAGCACCGATTACAGGTTCTGTCCCAGGTAAAGCCACAATTGTCGATACTGTTGATCGCTCATTGAGAGAATTGAATGTCACTCGACTGGACCTGTTACAACTCCAATGGTGGAACATCGAAGTGCCTGGCTTCGAGGAAACGCTATCGGTAATTGGTGATCTTCGCAAGGCTGGAAAAATTCATCACATCGGCACTACAAACTTCGGCGTCTATCTTCTGGACCGAGCAAGATCAACTAATGTTCCTCTAACAACAAACCAGGTTCACTACTCAATTCTAGATCGCCGAGCAGAAAATCAACTTGCCAACTATGCAAAGCAGTATGGAATAACTTTACTAACCTACGGTGCACTGGCGGGCGGATTTCTTGCTCGGAAGTGGTTCGGTGCTCATGACCCTTTAGTCGTTCCTTCAAACGCTATCAGGTTTAGTCGGGAATATCGGTGCATCATCGATATGGTGGGTGGGTGGAATTCCTTCCAGACTCTGTTAGGTGTCCTAAATACCATCGCGTCTAAACAAAATTGCTCACTCTCAGCGGTAGCTCTGAGATGGGTGCTACAAATGGGACTTCCAAGTGCGGTTCTAGTCGGCTTATCTACCTCGCAACGACTAACAGATCTTCTGTCGGCATTTAAGATTAATCTTTCGCCAACCGACCTCGTCTCCATTCAAGAAACAGTAGGTCGTTCGAACGAAGACGTGGGCCAACTCGAGCGCGATACTGAGTCTTCACTATTTGCAGCGATACATTCAAACTAGATTGAATCTCGGACTCAGACTCATCAGAATTAACTAAGTTAACTGATTCTGGTTATAGCGCATTATTTGTCCATGGCGCCCAGTCTTATCTCGCTCGAGATCATAGCAATCACCCACTGGCCCCGACCGTTCCTTTAGTGCTGAATCTAGTAGATCATTGTCGCCAGGCGTCAGCGAGAATCCAAATACCCGAAGGTTCTCTGTGATGTGAAGTGTGGACGTCGCGCCAACAATCGCAGCTGCGACTCCCGGTTTATCCAGAACCCAGCGCAACGCCACAACTGGAACAGTAACCTCATACTTATCCGCTACAGTTTTTAAGCACCTGAGCAGTTGTTGAAAGGTGTCCCACCCGCCGAAGTCTTCGATAATTAGTTTGTACTTCGTTAGGGACCTATTTGGGAAAGGCTCTAGAGGCTCGGATTTCCCAATCCAATCAGAAGAAATAAATCCACCAGCCAAAGTTCCGTAACACAGCTGACTAATGTTGTTCTCCAAGCTACAAGGAATGAATGACTGTTCCGGACGAACGTCTATAAGCGAGTATTGCGGCTGGTTAGTAACTATTGGAACATTGGCTTCCAGCAATGTGCGCAGATGTGAGGTATTAAAGTTCGTAGCTCCGATCCTCGCAATTTTTCCAGCTTCTCTCAGTTCATTGAGTACAAGTGCCGTCTCAACGAAACCAGGCGTTTTGTCCGGGTCCCACCAGTAATATTGAACCAGGTCAAGTTGCTCGACCCGTAATCTCTTGAGTGAACGATCAATAATGCTTTCTACATATTGACGATCAACTGTAGCCAAACGGTCATAATCGGGTACGATCTTTGTGTGTATCTGTACGGATTTTGCCAGTTCTGGATAGGTGGTTCGAAATTTCCCTATGAGTTCTTCTACTCCCGTATAGTGATCTGCACAATCGAAAGTTGTAATTCCATGCTCAACAAATGTAGCCATATCTTTAATTGCTTGTGCTGGATCTACAGTGCCATGTCCACCCGCAAGATGCCAACCGCCCTTGATAAGTCGTGAGATCGAGTATCCCTTTGTCAATTCAATACGTTCAACGTTCATTTAGACTTATTCCTAGGAAGTGGGTTGGCCGTGGTTTCGGAATGTGAAAATGTTCGCCGATTTAGTCTATTGATCTTAAATTTAGAACCACAATTTGGGTCAGGACAAGCAATAAGATTGTCTGTTGACATCCAATCGTTGGGATCAGTTTCTCTCTGTTTAGCAGGAAGAAGTGGCAAGAGAGCTGCCAAAGTATAAATTGACCATGTTTGTGATTCTGGGAATTCTAGATGTTCCCCTCTCAAATAGAAGCAATCCCCAGCTTTAGCGCCACACCAACAAGGCCTGTCTCCCTCAAGCCACTCGATCTTTAAATCATAAAGTGAAAAAGTATCGTCAATCACAGATATCTCCTGTTGGAATGGAACAGCGATTTGAATCCGACATGAGAGGCCGAGTTAACACCCAAAACTCCCGACTGATTTAATGAGTCGTTCGCGCCATTCTATCCCAAGAGAGATTTCAAAATTGTTCACCGATCAATTCAAAAAGTACACTAGTCCTCTCAGATCTTACTGGTGGAAATACTGATGGCATTACGCACTGAAAACACTGCACTGATTGTCATCGATATGACAAATGGGTGGTGCTCATCTGAAGGACACATGGCAAAACTTGGTTTTGACACAACAATGTGTCGTGACACTGTGGACAAATGCAGATCACTGATCATGTACGCACACCAAAGTAATGTGCAAGTGATATTTACACAACATATCTATCGAGAGGATTACTCCGATGGGGGTTTCATCGTTGATGAAATAATGCCCGAATTGAAATCAGTTAAACCAGCTTCTGCTAACGCATGGAGTAATCAAATCGTTACCCAACTAAGGCCTCTACAACAAGACATAGTCATCAAGAAAAATAGATACAGCGCATTTTTTTCTAAGGATTTCACAAACCATCTTAAGCGACTCTCCATCACTGACTTGGTACTATGCGGTGTCACAACCAGTATGTGTGTCGAAAGTACAGCACGGGACGCAGCTCAAAGAGATTACCGAACTTTCGTGGTTAAAGATGCAACAGCCGATATCGAAACTATTCGATACGAACAAGCACTAATCAACTTGGAATTTGGTTTTGCCCGCTTGATATCGGTTTCCGACGCTAAGGACAAATGGAGCGGGTAACTAGTTTGTGTAGATCCAGCCGTTAAGCATCGTATCCTTTAAAGGCGTCCTCTAACAAAGAGTCAAACTGTAACCGAGCACACCAGCCGAGTTCCCGTTCGGCCAGAGCGGTACTGAACATCGACGCATTGGGTTCAGCACGATAACGATCTGGATCCCGCACGATGCTGGCCGGAATGCCCATCGCCTGTGCCCGCTCCAACGTGGGTAGGGGACTCATGGACCATGGTGCAACAGCAAAGTACAACTGCCAGGATGATGACAGGTCAGCCCTTACTGCGGCAACAAAACCGTCTGCAGCATCCTCCGGCGCTATAAACGAGCGAGTCGCCGTCAATGGCTCGTTCAGCGCATGGTTATCCTGGGGCAGATCACAGAGCCACTCGACACCGTCCTGCCCTGCCAGCGCCCGGGCGGTTGCGATCACCACATCTGGAAAAACGACAAACGCCGGTCTCAGGCACACTACCTCGATACGGCCTCGACGGGCAAAACAGCGTCCCACGGTCTCAGCCACCTGTTTGCTCAAACCATAAGCCTGCCGTGGACGACACGGATGATTTTCATCAATCGGTAGATAGTCCGGTGGGGTGTCGTCACCGATTCCCAGGGCAGCAACGCTGGAGCACAAAACCACACGCTGAACACCGGTCTCCTCGGCCGTTTCCAGCACATTCCAGGTGCCTTGCACATTGATCTCAAAAAACGCTTGCTCCGTCGCTGGCACTGCTGCGTCGAGCGCCGCCAGATGGATCACCATATCTCGATCGACCATCGCGGCCTGCAAACTGGTACGATCCAGGATATCCGCCTGAACCTGATCAATGTCGCTCCCCCAACCCACCTTGTCGAAGTTGCGTACATCAAAACCCTGGGCCACAAGCGCCGTGTGCACATAACGGCCCAGACGCCCACTTCCTCCAGTGAGGAGAACGCGATTCATGCCTGATCGAACAGCGCTCTAGCGACCCTTGACCGGAATGCAGCCGTACCCTGCTCCCATACCGGCGACATGTCTGCGGTACGGGATGCTGTTGGTGAATGGGCCGCAGCCTGTAGGTCCGCAAGCACTTCAATATCCTGATTCATAATCTCGCACCAGGCCTCGGCCGTGCGTTGGCGCTCATCGACCAGTTTCGGATCGGTTGCATCTTGATCAATAAAATAGAAGTTTAGGTGCTCGGTACAGCGAGCCGGACCATCAGGCTCTACCGCAACCAGCATCATGTGGCGTGGCTGCAGTTCGATCAAGGTATTCGGGTACAACGCAAGGATATCCTGGGAGATCTTTTGGGCATCGGATAACCGGTCAAATTGACGCAAGTGCTGACCCGATGATTTTGGCTTGTCCGCCGCGCCGGTGGTGTAGCAGATGCCGAAAACCGTGTCATCGATGTTGACGTCTGTAAAACGCCGAGCTGCGGCAACATCGCCGAGCTGCGGGTGGACCATGGGCAAGTGATAAGTATCCAGGAAATTCTCGATCACAAACTTCCAGTTGGCATCCACTGTCAGGGTTCGCTGCTCGCCTAAACCGAAACGGGATAAATCATAGTTTTCCCAGCGCGAGATCAGCGGCGCCACAAAATCTTCGAACTCAGGTGCTTTGCCGTCAATGTTCACGAATACCTGGTCCAGCCAGACCGCAACGCGGACGGGTTCCAGGCCATAGTGCTGTGGGTCAAATTCAGCCGGTGCGCTGCGATCGCCGGTCTTCCAGTGTGGCGTGCCGCGTAACGCCCCGTCCATCCCATAGGCCCAGCCGTGATATTTGCAATGCAGAAGTATTTTCCCCTGGCACGGTGCTCGCAGCACTCGCGCACCACGATGACGACAGACATTGTGGAATCCTCGAATACTCCCGTCTTCATCCCGCAGCAGAATCAACGGAAGACCAGCCACCGTCACGGGAATCGCATCGCCCCGACCGGCCATCCGGCTGGCGCTTCCGGTATTGACCCAGGTACGGGCAAACAGGACATCATTCTCCTGTTCATAAAGCTTAGGATCATGGTACGCCGCTGTTAACTGTTCTTGCCGTGACCTCACCCGAATCTCTACCAGTGTCGCTCAGGCCGGTATCCGATTTACCGACGACTCACGAATACGCGCCCGTGCACGAGTCGCGTCACCAAAGGCTTCGAACAGTCGGCGCGACAGCGTATGGTTATTGGGTTCCCATTCCGCATGCCACTGTACACCCACGGTGAAAGTGGCATCGTCCTTCAGACGTATCCCTTCAATCAGGCCATCTTCGGACTCAGCTTCAACCGCAAACACGTCAGCCAGCCGATCGATTCCCTGTCCATGCAGTGAATTGACTCGAATATCAGACTCGCCGGCGATCCGGGCCAGGCTACCACTCAACCTTACCTGATGGCGCAGCTGGAAAACTTCCTCAATCGTGATGTCTTTGTTGCGCGGCATACGGTGATCGTCTTTCCCCTCGACCAGATGGACCCGGTAGTACAAGGACCCCCCCATCGCAACATTCATCTCCTGAATCCCCCGGCACATACCGAAAATCGGTACGCCTTTGTCGATGCAGCTTCTGACCAGCTGCAATATGGTGTCGTCCCGGCCCGGATCTATGGGCTCATCGTCGGGAAAAGGGTCTCCTGCAAAATGGTGTGGTTCGACATTGGCACGGCCACCCGGCAAAACCAGCCCGTCAATGCGCTCGGCTAGGCGGTCTGAATCATAGTGATCCTTGATGCCAGGCAACAGAAAAGGCTCGCACTTCGCAAATTGTGAGACTGACCGCACAACCGCCTGGCCGGTACCGTGCGCGGCATAGCGGCCGTTGGCCACTTCCACCAGGCTGGCGGCAATACAGACTAAAGGTTCAATATTGTGAGTCATGCATTAAAGACATCAATTCAAGCGATCCACTGTAGCCCGCATTAATGCATCTAAACATAACATGTAGAACCTGACACTGCCTCTCCAACACCGTAGAGGTCCGAATTTAGACCCTGGTGGACAGCTCGGTAAAGGTCAGCTTTGCAGATCGCGGACAAGTGCTGTCCGCGTGCTAGATGAAACCTGTACGTCATAGCCGTAAGCCGGATGATCAATCCCGATGATGAGTGTTTCCTCGGATCCTAGCGCACCGATCATCTGCCCGGTGAGTTCGAATCGAACAAAATGCACCGATGAGGTTTTGTCGGCAGTCTCCCGAACGAGATCCTCGTTCGCGATTGGTGTAACGCGACTCAGATCCCCGACCGCAAGCCACAAGGCTGTTTCGATCCCGATCAACCGCTGCAATGCCGTGCGCCGCTCCTCGACGTCGGGAAATTCGATCATCATGGTTGCCTTGAGGTTACTGCCATCAGGAATCAAAGGGTTATAGGCATCGAGTTCTTGCTGGATCTTGTCCGCCTCACAGATGCGTTCCAGTCGCAGCATCTCCTGGATCTGGTACTGCATGGTCAGAGCGTCTTCAAAATAGAGGGTCACGTTGGGACCGACGGCCACGCGCCGATTATTCTTGTGCGCCATTACCCGTGCACGAAAATCCTCGCGGTCATTCGCGTACTGTTCCAGAGTCATAAGACTCGCTCGTGTCAGTTTGTCCACAACCCAAACCTGTTTATATACCGTAAGCCTTGCGCAACAGAGCTATAGGGTGGACAGCCTGGGTTCCATCACCGACACCGTTCGCAAGGTGCTGACCTGCGATCGGGCAATCACTGCCGTAGTGGTCCGGCACGCCCGGTACGTGACTTTCCAGATGGCGGAGGTGGCGGTGCCGAAGGCGCTGTTCGAGCAGATTCTCGCACAGATTGCCCGGCTCACGCCGTCGTGCGACACGGGATAGTCGTGGACGGTGTGTTCCTTCGCCCCCTGGTCGCCTGGCCAAGGCGGCTTGCGCCTAGTGTTGGCCCAGGCCCAATACCGTGGCCCGCCTCTCTCCGAGTCGCTCAGAGTACCCAGGGTCCCTTATCTTATCCCGTCACTACGAAGTAACATGATAACATTGCAATGGCAGGCGAAAGTGGGAGAATCTGCGGCAAGGCTCGGCTGACGAGACGTTCAACTGGGAAATCTCGAATTACATAAAAAGGTGCAATTATGACTGACCAAAACGTGGATAGCGCAAGCAAGTGCCCAGTGATGAGCAGCCCTCACCAGGCCGTTGGCGGCACAGCGAACCAACACTGGTGGCCGAACCAGTTGAACCTCGGGATCCTCCGCCAGAACCACCCCCAGGCCGATCCCAACGGCGAGGCGTTCGACTACGCCGCGGAGTTCAAGAGCCTCGACTTCGAAGCCCTGGCGAAGGACGTCGATGCGCTGATGACCCAGTCGCAGGACTGGTGGCCGGCCGACTATGGCCACTACGGACCGTTCTTCATCCGGATGACGTGGCACGCCGCGGGCACGTACCGCATCGAGGACGGCCGTGGCGGCGGCGGCAGCGGCAACCAGCGCTTTGCCCCCCTCAACAGCTGGCCCGACAACGTGAGCCTCGACAAGGCGCGCCGGCTGCTCTGGCCGATCAAGCAGAAGTATGGCCGCAAGATCTCGTGGGCCGACCTTCTGATCTTCACCGGGAACCGCGCCCTGGAAACGATGGGCTTCAAGACCTTCGGCTTCGGCGGCGGCCGCGAGGACATCTGGGCGCCCGAGGAGGACATCTACTGGGGCCCCGAGCGGGTGTGGCTCGACGACGAGCGCTACAGCGGCGACCGCGAGCTGGCGAATCCGCTCGGCGCCGTTCAGATGGGCCTGATCTACGTCAATCCGCAGGGGCCAAACGGTAACCCGGATCCGCTTGCTGCAGCAAAGGACATTCGAGAGACGTTCCGCCGCATGGCGATGAACGACGAGGAAACGGTTGCGCTTATCGCCGGCGGACACACGTTCGGCAAAGCCCATGGTGCCGCCGAGGAAGATTACAAAGGTCCCGAACCCGAGGGTGCCAGCATCGAGGACCAAGGCCTTGGCTGGAAGAGCAGCCATGGCAGCGGCATAGCCGGCGATACGATCAGCAGCGGGCTCGAGGGCGCCTGGACCAACGATCCAACCCAGTGGGACAACGGCTACTTCGAGAACCTGTTCAACTACGAGTGGGAGCTGACCAAGAGCCCTGCCGGTGCGCACCAGTTCGCCCCTAAGAACCCCGAGGCGCAGGAGGCCGTGGCGGAGGCGCACGACCCGTCGAAGCGGACCGCCCCGATGATGTTGGTGACCGACGTCTCGCTGATCACCGATCCGGACTACAAGAAGATCTCGAAGCGCTTCCATGAGAACCCGGACGAGCTCGCCGACGCCTTCGCCCGGGCGTGGTACAAGCTGCTGCACCGTGACATGGGACCCGTCGCCCGGTACCTCGGCCCGTGGGTTCCCGAGGAGACGCTACCGTTTCAGGACCCGGTGCCCGAGGTCACGCACCAACTGATCGACGACGCGGACGCCGCCGCGCTCAAGGGCAAGATCCTCGACTCCAGCCTGTCCATCTCCCAGCTGGTCTCGACCGCCTGGGCGTCGGCCTCGACCTACCGTGACACCGACAAGCGCGGTGGCGCGAACGGGGCGCGCATGCGCCTCGCGCCGCAGACGGAGTGGGACGTCAACGTGACGTCCGGCGTGTCGAACGTGCTGGAGACCCTGGAGGAGATCCAGCGGGAGTTCAACGGCTCGCAGACGGGCGGGAAGATTGTCTCGTTGGCCGACCTGATCGTGCTGGGCGGCTGCGCAGCCGTCGAGGCGGCTGCAAAGAAAGCCGGGCACGGCGTGCAGGTCCCCTTCACGCCGGGGCGCACCGACGCCACGCAGGAGATGACCGACGCCGAGTCGTTCGCCGTGCTCGAGCCGATCGCCGACGGGTTCCGCAACTACCTGCAGAACGGCCACGAGCATTCGTCGGAGCACCAGCTGGTTGACAAGGCGTTCATGCTGACGCTGTCCGCCCCCGAGATGACGGCCCTCCTCGGCGGCATGCGCGTCCTGAACGCGAACGCCGGGCAGTCCGAGTTCGGGGTCTTCACCGACCGACCCGAGACGCTGACCAACGACTTCTTCGTGAACCTGCTCGACATGGCGACGGAATGGAAGGCGACCTCGGACACCGAGGAGGTATTCGAGGGCCGCGATCGCGGGACGGGCGAACTCAAGTGGAACGGCAGCCGCGTCGACCTCGTCTTCGGTTCGAACTCTGAGCTCCGGGCGATCGCTGAGGTCTACGGGAGTAACGACGCCGAGCAGAAGTTCGTGCGTGACTTCGTGGCTGCGTGGGACAAGGTCATGAATCTCGATCGCTTCGACCTCGCCTAATCTCGGTTCGCAGGTTTGCGAGCGACCCTAAGCTACGGTCAGTGATGCTGTCAACGCAACGTTCGGACTGTCAAGGGTACCTCAGCCTACGTTCGGGTTGGTTCTGCGCTTTGAGATCGAGTTGATGTCACCAGCGCAAGTGGTCGATCACGACGGCTGAGAAACGGGGAGAAGATTGTGGTTAAGCCGGTCCTGCCGGTGATCCAACGATCCTACTTCTTCCGGTGGAAGACCTGGCGTCCCGTCCCAGTCTACGGGGTTCTTGGCGTACTTAAGACGGGTGCGCAGGTTGCCCTTGTACGGAGAAGGCAGGTTCTTATAGCGGGGCTGGGTGTAGGCGTGGTAATCGGGTCGGATGACGGCGTGTGAGGTGGTGGACGGATTGGAGCTGAGGCTGTAGATGCCTAGAGCCTTGCAGGCTTCTGCGGCACTGCCGTGCTTCTCGATCAGCTCATCTCGCATCCTGGCAGCTAGGGTACGTCTGGCACAGTTGCCGGATGTCTGCGACGCCTATTGGGGCCCTAGTGACAACAGCGTAAAACCACCGTTTGTGTATACCATCCGGTACATAAACTACGGATGAATTTTATATTCCGATCAGCTTCGAGGTAAAATAGCGCGCCCGACAACTGCGGCCATTCCACCGAATTCCCTAATGGCCTGAAACGTTGCCCTGTTGTCAGGGGAGGACGCGATACAGAAAGTTCGATATGCGTCCACGAAGGGGAGTGAGTTTTCTCGACGTTTTTTTCCATTTCTACTACGCTGAATTCTCTAACGTTGCCAACTTTGACAAGTTGGATATCGTTTTATGCAACGCCCATCTAGTCAACAGACCATGCGATGTCAGATACCCGCAGTAATATGCCCGATTGGAGTGGTTACGTATCGATTACGAGACTTTCTCTTAATCGGCAGGCTGGTCTTGAACTGCTATCGGACAATATACGACGCGTCCTGCCGAACACTGTCAGACCCGTTCATTAGCCGGCTACAGACCCACCCGGCCAGAGCATAGCCACCGGCTCCGGGATCACTCTGATCACTTGCTCACGGTATGACGTAAACGTAAACTCGATTCCGTAAACGTAAAAGACAATACATTCCAGGGAAGAACCCATGACAACTAGTGATACCCATTCACAACCGTGGCTGCACCATTACCCCGAAGGAATCGACTGGTCGACACCACTGACCCGTCGGTCACTCAATGAGTACATCGATGACGCAGAAATCCGGTTCGCTGACCGGCCAGCGATTGACTTTCTGGGCCGTAAAACCACCTACGCACAGCTGGCGGCACAAATTCGACAGGCTGCCAAGGGTTTCCAGGACATGGGTGTCACGAAAGGCAGCCGGGTCGGCCTGTGCCTGCCCAATACCCCGTATTCGGTCATCTGCTATTTTGGCGCACTTCGGGCCGGTGCCACCGTGGTCAACTACAACCCCCTGTATGTTGAGCGTGAGCTCGCATTCCAGATCTCTGACAGTGAGACAGAGATTATGGTGACGATGGACCTTAAGCTGCTTTACCCCAAAGTCGCCGCGATGCTCAGCCAGACCGAAAGCCTGCAACAGATCGTTGTCTGCCGGATGTCTCCCATCCTGCCACCACTGAAGGGTCTTTTATTCGGTGTCGTCAAACGCAAAGAAATCGCAGCGGTCACTGACGGCGAAACGACCGTGCGGTTTGAAGATCTGATCAACAACGACGGACAACCCGAATCCGTCGAGATCGATATCGAGCAGGACATCGCTGTACTGCAGTACACCGGCGGCACCACCGGACGGTCCAAGGGTGCGATGCTGACGCAGGCCAATCTGTCCGCCAACATCTCACAAGTGCTCTCGTGGTTCCCGGGTCTCAGACCCGGTGAAGAAAAAATTGTCGGCGTACTGCCTCTTTTCCATGTGTTCGCAATGACCGCCGTGATGAACTTCGCCGTGGCGTCGGGCGCTGAGATGATTCTGCTGCCCCGCTACGAACTGGAACAGACCCTCAAGACCCTGAGCGCAAAAAAGGCCACGCTGTTCCCGGCCGTACCAACCATTTACACGGCCATCAACCAGGCCCCGGACCTGGCCAAGTATGATCTGTCATCGATCCGCTACTGCATGTCCGGTGGTGCGCCCCTGCCGCTGGAAGTCAAGCGTCAGTTTGAACAAATCACCGGCTGTAAGCTGGTTGAAGGATATGGATTGAGCGAATCCTCGCCCGTTGCCACCTGTAACGCACTGACTGGCATAAATAAGGAGAACTCGATCGGCCTGCCGGTGCCTGGAACAGATATCACCATACACGACCTCGAAGCCCCGCATGACCTCATGCCCGTTGGGGAGCGCGGTGAAGTGTGGATCAAAGGCCCGCAGATCATGAAAGGCTATCTCAATCAAGCAGAAGAAACCACGGACACCCTGCGCGATGGCTGGCTACGGACCGGCGATGTCGGTTATATGGATGAAGAGGGCCACTTCTTTCTGGTCGACCGTCTCAAGGACCTGATACTGTGCAGTGGTTATAACGTCTACCCGCGCATGGTTGAGGAAGCAATCTACCTGCACTCTGCGGTTTCGGAGGTCACTGTCATCGGCATCAAGGACGAATACCGCGGCGAGAGCCCCAAAGCCTTCGTTAAGCTCAAGCCCGGTGGATCGCTTACCGAAGCAGATCTGAAGCAGTTTCTGGAGGACAAGCTCTCCAAGATCGAGATGCCCTCACACATCGAGTTCAGAGATGAACTGCCCAAAACGATCATCGGCAAACTGTCCAAGAAGGAACTTGTGGCCGAGGAACAGGCCCAGCAACCGCAGGCTGACAGTTAATGGAAACCGCACTCGCTGAACGTGATGCCGATAGCATCTACAGTGTTACGGAACTGGCTAATCTACTTGGCATCACACCACGGGCCATCCGTTGTTACGAATCCAAAGGGCTGATGTCCCCTCGTCGAGCCGGCACGATACGAGTATATAACTACTACGACCACGGCCACCTGCAAATAACTTTGCGCGGCAAGCGGCTGGGTTTCAGTCTGGCCGAGATCCGCGAGTACATGCATCTGCATGATGCCGACCCCAGCCAGAGCGAACAGCTCGCGATGCCGCTGGGAAAGTCAACCAGCGACTAAAAGCGCTTGAGCATCAGAAATCTGATCTTGCCGCGCTGGTCACCGAGTTGGAAGATATCCGGCTGCAGACACTCGATACACTGAACCGGACTCATGATCAAACCCGAGCAGGTGCAGACTGAACGCTTAAGATGCAACACAGGCAAACCGGTTTTTCTACTGTGCCCTGCGCTGTGTTATCCAGAGACTAAACAGGAGACGATCCAATGAAAAACGTTGTCATTGCCGGCTATGCCCGCTCACCATTCCACTTTGCCCACAAGGGCCTGCTGGCTAAGGTCCGGCCGGACGATCTGGCAGCACAGGTTGTTCGGGGACTCATAGACAGAACCGGCGTCAACGTCGACGACATCGAAGATCTGATTCTCGGGTGTGCATTTCCCGAAGGTGAGCAGGGATTCAATATGGCCCGCCTGGTGGTGCTGATGGCAGGCCTGCCTATCAGCGTTGCCGGTACCACGATCAACCGGTTCTGCGGTTCTTCCATGCAGTCCATTCACAACGCGGCCGGTGCGATTCAGATGAACGCCGGTGAGGTCTTTATCTGTGCGGGCGTCGAGTCCATGAGCCGCGTCACCATGGGCGGGTTCAATCCGATGCCCAATCCGGCACTGCTGGAAACCAACCCCGCGGCTTATATATCGATGGGTGAAACAGCCGAAAACGTCGGCAAAGAATACAACATCAGTCGCGAGGAACAGGAGCAGTTTGCTGTCCTGAGCCAGCAGAAAGCCGCGGACGCCCAATCGCTGGGCAGGCTGGAACAGGAGATCGTACCCATTCAGATGAACGGGCTAACCATCGATACTGATGGCTGCCTGCGACCCGGCACCTCAGCGCAAGACCTGGCGGGCCTGAAGCTGGCTTTCGACGAGAACGGTACCGTGACGGCCGCCACCTCCTCACCACTGACCGATGGCGCAGCGGCAACACTGGTTTGCTCAGAGGCCTACGCCCAGGAAAACGGGCTTGAGTCCATCGCTCGAATCAAGAGCATCGCCGTGTCAGGCTGTAAACCTGAAACGATGGGACTCGGCCCGATTTTTGCTTCACGAAAGGCACTGGCCCGAGCCGAATTGAGCGCAGACGCCATTGACGTGGTGGAGATCAACGAAGCTTTCGCCACCCAGTCGATCGCATCTGTTCGTGACCTGAACCTCGATATCGACAAAGTCAATATCGACGGCGGTGCAATCGCCATTGGTCACCCACTTGGTGCAACCGGTGCGCGGATTACCGGCAAAGCTGCACAGATTCTCAAGCGCGAAGGTGGCCGCTACGCGCTGTCAACTCAGTGTATTGGTGGTGGCCAGGGGATCGCCACTGTGATGGAAACTGTCGGAGTATGATCGATATAGACAAGGTCGCTGTGATCGGTGCCGGTGTCATGGGCGCTGGTATCGCAGCCCACGTCGCCAACGCCGGCATACCGGTCATTCTGCTCGACGTGGTCCCCGACGGTGCGTCCAATCGCAGCGTGCTGGCCGAAACAGCTGTGCACAACATGCTTAAAGCTGACCCGGCACCACTGATGCACAAGCGAAATGCCCGCCGTATTCAGACCGGCAACCTCGACGATGATATGAGTTTGCTGGCGCAGTGCGACCTTATAATCGAAGCAGTTATCGAGAACCTTGAGATCAAGCAGGATCTCTACAGACGCGTTGACACCGCTCGCAAGCACGGTTCGATCGTCAGTTCGAACACGTCCACGATTCCACTGGCAAAACTGGTGAACGGATTACCTGAAGATTTTGCCCGTGACTTTGCGATCACTCATTTTTTTAACCCGCCACGGTATCTGCGGCTGCTGGAAGTGGTGGCCGGCACGCACACCCGGGCAGATGCGATCACATCGCTTCAGGTCTTTGGCGACCGGGCACTGGGCAAGAGCGTTGTGCTGTGTAAGGACACACCCGGATTCATCGCCAATCGGATCGGCATTCTCTGGACCACAAGTGCGATCCGATTCGCCTTTGAGGATCAGTTATCGGTTGAAGAAGCAGATGCCATTGTGGGCAGGCCCATGGGTATACCTAAAACGGGCGTGTTCGGCCTGATGGACCTGGTGGGTATTGACCTGCAGCCGCATGTATCGTCCTCGATGCTGTCGTCGCTGCCCGCACAGGATATGTTCAGAGACCTGCACCAGGAATCTGAACTGATAGCGCGCATGATCCGTGAGGGTTATACCGGCCGCAAAGGTAAAGGTGGTTTTTACCGCCTCAACCGTACGAACGGAAAAAGAATCAAGGAGTCTCTGGACCTGCAAACAGGCGAATATCGGACAGCACGGAAAGCGAGCCTTGAGAGTATAGGCGCCGGTCGCAAAGGCCTGCGCGCCCTGGTGGAGCACCCGGACAAAGGAGGCCGGTACGCCTGGCGTGTACTCGCCCACACATTGAGCTACGCCACTTCGCTGGTGCCCGAGATCGCCGACGATGTGTACGCGGTCGACGAGGCCATGCGAAACGGCTATGCCTGGAAATGGGGACCATTCGAGATGATCGACCAGCTCGGCCCAGCCTGGTTCGCCGCACAGCTGCGTGAATCCGGTATGGCCGTGCCACAACTGCTGGACCAGGTCGGAGACGGTACGTTCTATCGGACAAAACAGGGTGTGCTGCAGTATTTTGGAACCGATGACACCTATCACAACGTGGTCAGGCCAGATGGCGTACTTCTGCTGCAGGATATCAAGCGCACGACCACGCGCATCGCGGGAAACGGTTCTGCTAGTCTGTGGGATATCGGGGATGGGGTTGTCTGTCTCGAGTTTCACACCAAAATGAACAGCATCGATCCGGGCATCATGTCCATGGTCGAAAAAGCATTGCAGGTGATCCCTGCAGAGAATCACAAGGCGCTGATTATCCACAGCGAGGCCGCCAACTTTTCGGTCGGTGCCAATATCGGCCTTGCCCTGTTCGCAGCCAATATTGCGGGCTGGCCCGAGATCACGAAATCGGTTAAAGCCGGCCAGGACGCCTACAAAGCACTCAAGTACGCCCCCTTCCCCGTGGTCGGTGCACCATCCGGCATGGCACTCGCCGGCGGCCTGGAAATTCTGCTCCATTGTGATGCGGTACAAGCGCACGCGGAGACCTACATGGGCCTGGTCGAGGTCGGCGTCGGTCTGGTCCCGGCCTGGGGCGGCTGCAAGGAAATGCTGGCACGCTGGCATCACAATCCCAAAGGTCCTCAGGGGCCGATGCCGGCCGTAACCCGGGTATTCGAAACCATCGGCACAGCCACAGTCGCACGATCTGCCGACGAGGCCCGAGATTTTCTGTTTTTGCGCGATGGGGACGGTATCACTATGAACCGGGACCGGTTGCTGGCTGACGCCAAAGCAATAGCTCTGCAGCTCGCCGACGACTATGTACCGCCGGAACCCACCGAATACGCGCTGCCGGGTCCCACCGCCGCAACAGCAATGACCCTGGTGCTCGATGACTTCCGGCGGGCCGGTAAAGCGACCGATCACGATGTCGTCGTCGGCAAGGCACTGGCCTGGGTACTCTCGGGCGGCAAAACAGATATCACCGAAACGATCACCGAAGATCATCTGCTGTCGCTTGAACGGCGCACCATTGTCGAGCTGCTCAAAAAATCGCCTACCCTGGACCGCATTGAGCACATGCTGGAAACGGGCAAACCACTTCGCAACTGAATAAACGTCGTACCAAAAAACTTCTCTGGAAACCAAAACATGGCCAGCTACACCGCACCCTTGCGTGACATGCGCTTCATTTACAACGAATTGTTTGAATCCAGCAAGATTACTGCCCTGCCGGGTTATGAAGATGCAACGCCGGACCTGGTTGATGCCATTCTGGAAGAAGCGGCCAAGCTCTGCCAGAACGAGCTGTTTCCACTGAACCGAACCGGTGATGAGGAAGGTTGTCGATGGGATAACGGTGAGGTCACGACCCCGGCCGGTTTCAAGGAAGCCTATGCAAAATACACCGAAGGCGGCTGGAACGGACTGGCTTGTTCTCCCGAACACGGCGGCCAGGGTATGCCCGGTGCACTCAATGTTCTGGTTGAAGAAATGATGTGTTCTTCCAATATGGCATTCGGCACCTACGCCGGCCTCACCCGGGGCGCCTACCGTGCAATAAACATGTTTGGCTGTGACGAATTGAAAGCACTTTATCTGCCCCGGCTTGCAAGCGGCGAGTGGACCGGTACCATGTGTCTGACCGAACCGCAATGCGGCACGGATCTCGGCCTGATTCGTACACGGGCAGAACATGACGACGATGGCAACTATGCCCTGAGAGGCACCAAGATCTTCATCAGTGCCGGTGAACACGACCTCTCATCCAACATTATTCACCTGGTGTTGGCCAGACTTCCGGATGCGCCGGCGGGGATCAAAGGCATCAGTCTTTTTCTGGTGCCGAAGTTTCTGCCGGATGAAAACGAAGCGCCCGGTCAACGCAATACTCTCACCTGCGCATCAATCGAAAACAAGATGGGTATCAAGGCCTCCGCAACCTGCGTGATGAACTTTGATGGTGCCAAGGGCTGGCTCGTCGGTGAGCCTCACAAGGGCATGCAGGCGATGTTTGCCATGATGAACGACGCCCGGTTGGGCGTCGGAATGCAGGGTCTGGGACTTGCTGAAATCGCGCGCCAGTCGGCCGTCGAGTATGCCCGTGAGCGGTTGCAGGGCCGATCGATCAGCGGCACCCAGCATGAAGACAAACCTGCAGATCCGATTATCGTACATCCGGATGTGCGGCGGATGCTGCTGACCATGCGTGCGTTTACAGAAGGCGCGCGGGCCATGGCGGTGTGGATCGCCCGACACATCGACCTGCGTGATCGGGCAACCGATGCTGATGCCCGCCAGGCTGCGGATGATATGGTTCAACTGCTGACACCCATCGTCAAAGCCTATTTCTCGGACGGTGGCTTCGAGATCGCCAACCTGTGTATCCAGGTCTACGGTGGTCACGGCTATATTCGTGATAATGGCGTCGAACAGTATGCCCGAGATGCCCGCATCGCCCAGATCTACGAAGGGGCCAACGGCATCCAGGCACTGGATCTTGTCGGACGGAAATTACCCGTCCATATGGGTCGCTACCTGCGCCGTTTTTTTCACCCTGTACAGGCCTGGATCGATGACAACACCACGCAGCCGGCAATGCACCCGTTTGTACTGCCGCTCGCCAAGGCCTTCGGCCGACTGCAGATCGCAACCGGACAGATCGCGCAGAGCGGTCTGAAGAACCCCGACGAAGCCGGTGCCGCCTCGACCGACTACCTCAGGCTGTTTGGTCTGGTTGCTTTTGCCTACCTCTGGGCCCGCATGGCAAAGATCGGCCTCGATCACCAGACCGATGATGAAGCGGATTTCTACGCTGCCAAAGTAGCCACCGCAAAGTTCTTCATGGACAAAATCCTGCCGCAGACCGGTGCACTGTTTTCATCCATCATGGCCGGTTCCGGCAGCATCATGGACTTTCCGGAAGCATCGTTCTAACTACACAGTCAAACAAATTACCCGCAGCCAGACGGCAAACAGCATGCAGAAAGCACGGCGAACCGTTGGCGACGACAGCACAACGCAATCAGCCCTCGCGTCGCGATCTGACGCAGGGTAGTCTCAACCGCCACGTTCTGCGGTTGACTGGGCCGATGATTATCGGCCTGCTTGCCATTTTCGCTGTCGATCTTGCTGATGCATTCTGGGTTGCACGCCTGGGCACGCTGGAACTGGCGGCACTGGGTTTTTGTTTTCCAGCAGTGCACGTTATTTTCAGTATCAGCCTGGGCCTGTCGACAGCCGCCACTGCCGTGATGGCCCAACAGATCGGCGCCGGCAGCACCGACGGTGCCCGAAATTTCGCCCGCGACAGCCTGATCGTTTCTGTCGTGTTGATGGCAATTGTCGCGGCCGTCGGCCTACTGACCATGGATCTGGTTTTCACAGCGATCGGCGCCACGGGCACAACGCTGGCGCAGGCCAAGAGTTTCATGAGCGTTTTTTATCCCAGTGCGCTGGTGCTGGTCATACCGATGGTCTCAAACGGCATGCTCCGCGCAGCCGGTGACACGCGCTGGCCGGCGATCATCATGGTGATCGTGGCGGTACTCAATGCTGCCCTTGACCCGTTACTGATATTCGGTGCCGGACCCATACCGGCACTGGGGCTCAAGGGCGCTGCCTGGGCCACATTGCTCGCCCGGGTTGTCTCGGTGTTTATTGCTCTTGGAATTCTGCACTACCGCGAACGCCTAATTTCCTGGTCCAGGCCCACCTGGCAAGGCCTGGTTGAATCGCTCCGACATATCGGCCAGATTGGGCTGCCCAGTGCGACCACCAATGCGATCACACCACTGGCCACGGGGCTGGTCACGGCAGTGGTGGCCGGATTCGGTGACGCGGCGGTCGCCGGTCTAACGACCGCCATGCGGATCGAAGTGTGTGCACTGCTGGGGGTTTTTGCGCTTGCAGTGGGCAGCTTTCCGGTCATGGCTCAGAACTATGGCGCCGGAAATAGTGAGCGTCTCCTAACCGCCCGGAAATTCACGCTCTCGACTGGTGTCGTTATCTCGCTGGTCGTCGCCATACCGGTGTACCTGTCTGCAGCACCACTGGCCGGCATTTTCATCAGCGGTGGCCTTGTGCAGGAAACAGCAACAACCTTTCTCAAGATCGTACCGTGGTCCTGGGCTGGGTTTGCCCTTGTCTTCATGATTTCAAGCATCCACATGGCAACGGGCCGACCTTTTCTGGGTGCAAGCCTGACACTGGTACGCTTGTTTGTTCTGCTGATCCCGTTGACCTGGCTGTTGTCCCGCCACTATGGACTGGCCGGCGTTTTTATGGCCTTTGTACTCGCCAACCTGCTGACCGCCATGGCGGGACTGGCCTCCTTTTACCTGTTCAAACCACGAACCCGCGCGCGGTGAGGCGCGATCGTGAACCCATACGCCCTATACTTGGCGCCCTCGACTCAACACGGTTTATGAAAACCATGTCAGCAGACATTGCCCAATACCTCCGGCCCGGATCCACGGTGCAGAGTGAGGATGATGCCGTAATCGCTTTCACACGCCGGGCGATCGGATCGGAAACTGATCCGATTGAGCAGATCCGGCGTTTGTTCTATGCCGTGCGCGACCAGATCCGATACGACCCTTACCAGATAGACCTTTCAACCCAGGGCCTTTGCGCCGCCCGTACCCTGGAAACCGGGCACGGCTGGTGTGTGTCCAAAGCTATCCTGCTGGCTGCTGCCTACCGATCCGTTGGCATTCCTGCGAGCCTTGGATACGCCGACGTCAGAAATCACCTGTCTACTGAAAAGCTAAGACAGCGCATGCAAAGCGATGTCTTCTACTGGCATGGTTATACCTCGATATACGTTGGCGGCAAATGGGTCAAAACGACACCGGCATTCAACATTGAGCTGTGTGAAAAATTCAAACTCAAGCCGCTCGACTTCAACGGGGTCGAAGATTCGATCTATCACCCGTTCGACCTCGAAGGTAACCGGCACATGGAGTATATCAACGACCGTGGTCACTACGTCGAACCACCAATGGACGAAATACGCGCGACCTTCCAGAGTGAATACGCTAATTGGACAGACGGCAACGATACCTTCGGTCGGGATTTTGAATCTGATGTCGATCTGGAGACCCGAAATTAGTCATCTACTTCAACAGCTGCAAGTTCTGAGCAGTCGATAGACGCATCAGCGACAGCCAGGACCCGGTATTTTGCTCTTCGCTATAAACTGTATCAGGCGACCCAAAAAGCTTTTTCTAGATCGTCGAAGTCGGACGCGGGGCCCTCGAACTTGTTACGCCCGAGCTCCAGCACGTAGACATAGTCGGCGATTTGAAGGGCGTAACGAATTTCCTGGTCGACCAGCAGAATAGTCAGGTCATCCTGTTCGGTGAGGACCGTCAGCATCTCGTAAACTTCCTCCGAAAGCATCTTCGACAACCCCGCGGTCGGTTCATCCACCAACAGCATCTTGGGCTCCGCCATCAGGGTGCGACTGATCTCGACCATACGCTGCTGTCCGCCGGACAGCTCTCCTGTGATTTGTTTCCGCTTCTCCTTCAGTACCGGAAAGCGCTCGTAGTTCGCCTCGATCTTCTCCTGGATCTGCTTTCTGTCACGCTTGAAAGTCCAACCGCCGAGTTGCAGGTTTTCCTCGACCGACATGTCCTTGAAGACGCCCGGTTGCTGCGGAATGTAGGCCAGCCCTTTGAGTATTCTCTTGTGTGTGGGTACGTCGACGATGCTTTCACCCTGCAGCAGGATCTCTCCTTCGTTCGGGCGTAGGAAACCGAATACCGCCCTCAGAGCAGTGGACTTACCGACTCCGTTCGCGCCGAGTATGGCAGTGATCTGGTTCTTGCGGGCCTTGATATTGAGGTCCTGAAGAATGTTCAGGTCCTTGTAGTACCCGACATACAGGTTACGGGTTTCGAGTACCACTTCTTCGCTGTGCTCAGCCATGGTTGGTATCCGTCTGTATCTTGGTTGACTGCCCTGTACCTGTGTGATCTTCCTCGGCTCCGAGATACGCCTCGATCACGACCGGATCGACCTTCACCTTCTCCGGCGTATCATCCGCAATCAGGTCGCCGTAGTTCAGCACCAGCAGGCGCCTACAGAGAGAAAATATAGAATCCATCTGATGACTGATGATGATGATCGCGGTACCATTCTCGTTGACCCGGCGAATGTACCCATAAATGATCTCCAACAGCCGGGGATGTACCCCCGCAAACGGCTCATCCAGGATGATGATGTTGGGATCCAGCATCAGCAGTCGTCCCAGCTCCAGTAGTTTCTGTTGACCGCCAGAGAGCGCACGGGCGTATTCGTTTCGAAGATGGCCTAGGGTCAGAAACTCCAGCACTTCCATGGCTCGCTCGTGGATCTCGACGGTTCGCTGACTCTTGCCCAGCGCCAGTGCGGGCACGTAGAGGTTTTCGAGCACCGTCATCCTGCGGAATGACCGCGTGATCTGGAAAGTGCGTCCAAGTCCGACATTCGCCACTTGAAACGGTGCCAGCTGGTCGATACGGGTACCGTTCAGGTACACCGTACCGCTGTTGGGCTTGACCGCACCGTCCAGGACATTGGTCAGGGTGGTTTTCCCGGCCCCGTTGGGACCGATCAGGCCGATCATCTCTGGCCCCTTGATCTCGAAAGAGACGTCCTTTAGCACTTGGTTTCCGCCAAAACGCTTGTTAAGTCGTGTAACAGAAAGCTCGATCACCGTGAACCCCCCACCGGCCGGGCTGGTACAGCATCGGCATCGTCTTTAGTTCGTTGAGCTATCGTCTCGCCCGCAACGTGGCTGCGCGTGAAATAATCGATGAGCGGTGGTAGCAACCCGTTCCTGGAAAAGCGCAGCGTCAGCATCAGCACTGCGCCGAAGAAAACGAGTCGCCATATCGTCATGTCAATTTCCACGCCGCCGATATTAAAACTGGTGCGCAACATTTCCAGGGTGAACTCGATCAGGATCGCGCCAATGGCGGCGGCCACGAAATTTTCCACGCCACCGATGACGGCCATTGAAACCACCAGACTCATCTGCAGGATCATCAGGTTATTCGGTGTGATAATGGTGACGTAGTGTGCCTGCACAGCACCTGCGGCCGCCGCCATCATCGACGTGATCACAAAAACCAGCACCTTGTACCGCGTAGTGTTCACACCGAGGGCTGCCGCAGCGTCCTCGTCTTCTCTGAGCGCACGGACAAACAGGCCAAAGCGGGACCGTGACAGCCAAGTCATCAGCGCAAGGCACCCCAGCAGGAGGAAAAACATAACGAAGTACGGTGGTATCTTGTCCGTCTTAGTGAAAACGTACCCGAAAATGGTGATACCGTTTTCGAACAAGCTGGGCAGCTCGATCCCGGCCTGGCCCCGGGTGATCATAATCTCTGCGCTGATAGTCGCACGCAGAATCTCGGAAAAACCGAGGGTGAAAAGCGCAAGGTACGCCGCCCGCAGGCGCAGAACCAACAATCCGATCAATAGACCGAATATGCCTCCAACCAGGCTGCCCAATATCACACCCAGCCATACCGGCATCGGTTTGACTTCGACCGACCCGTTCCAGTTGTCCATCGCCTGCGACAAACAGTCCTGGGTCAGTGTGGTCGAGGTCACCCCGATCGGGTTCTTGATGATGAGGTAACTGTCACCGAACGCAAATTCGGTGCACAGTCCGGTCGGTTCGGGGGAAATAAAGATGTAGTGGCAGAACAGCGCCGTGGTGTAGGCGCCGAGACCCGTGAATGCCATGTGGCCAAATGAAAACTGCCCGGCGTAGCCCGCAAGCATGGACCAGCTGGAAGCCAGTATGGCGTAAAAGAAACCGATGATGCAGATGTGCATTATATAGTCGTAGTCGCCACCGCTGTAGAAGAACGGGAAGGCGGTAAAGAACAGCACGATGGCGAGCCCAATCGCCGAGGGCACGTGTTGCTTTTTCAAAACTTTCCGTGCGCCCCGCTAGCAAAACGTCTGCCGAAAAGGCCCGTTGGCCTGAGCAGCAGCATTAGGATGAGCACAATCATCCCGTAGGCGGGAATATAGGAGGTCGCTTTTTGTGGACTGGGCACACAGCCAGTCCCTGCCGCTTCGACGAGGCCTACGATGATTCCGCCGATGAAGGCGCCTGGCAACGAACCCAACCCGCCCAGCACGACGATAACGAACGACCGCAAGGCAGGAATCATACCCACCTGTGGCAACCAGGAAAACGCTTGCACCAGCGTCGCGCCTGACAGTGCGGCAATCATTCCGCCCATGGCGAACGCGATCATATTCATACGATGCGGATTAATACCAGCAATCGCAGCCGCTTCCCGGTCCTGGCTGACCGCGCGCAGGGCTTTACCGGTCCAGGTTCGATACAGGAAATAAAGCAGCGCGAACAGTACCATGATGGAAATTATCGCCGCCACAAAGCGGGGGTTGGAGATCGAGACCGTATCGAACAGTTCCATGTTACCTCGACTGGTCTTGATCAGCCACGGGTCCGCTGCATCTGGCAGGCGAATGCGTGGAAAGTCAAAGAACCGCTTGACCTTGACCGGGTTGGCACCGACCAGGGCCTGCACCAGGTACTGCAGCGTAAAAGCGAGGCCGAATGTGATCAGGATACCGTACTCCACCGGCCGATCGACACGACCGTCATACATCGGAGTCAGAAACATCCGCTCGAAAGCAGCGCCCAAGGCAAATGTCAGTATGCAGGCACCGAGGACACCAACCAGCGGGTGCGTCCCGGGGAACCAGACCACGGTGATGAAATACACCAGCATCCCGCCGATCATGTAGAACTCGCCGTGAGAGAAGCTGACAATGCCAAGGATCGAGAAGATCAGCGTCAGTCCCAACGCCATCAGGCCGTAGATGATGCCGATGATGAGCCCGTTAGTGATCTGGGAAGCGACGAACGAACCGTTCGAGACGCAATTGTTGCTCGGATCGGCATTGGCGAAGGCCACCATGATGATGCCAACCACGATCAGCGACGACAGTGTGATCATAATGCGACTGATTTCGGGCGCCTTCCACCACAGCGGCACCAGCCCGATCGGTCCCAACGCCGCACCAACCAGCGAACCGCCCAAAGTAGCGTTTGACGTGTCCAGATCCTTGCGCAGATAGACCCGGCGAGTCGCTACACCCCCTATCACACCCCAAACGATCAGCCACAGTACGGCGGACCAGAAAATGCCCGAATATTCCATTGTAAAACTGCTCAGTTCACCCGTGTCGGCTCAGCATATTCGCAACACAAAAAAACAGTGGCGGGACAGATCATTCTGTCCCGCCACCATTACTGCATACAAAAATGGAACTGCTGTAGAAACTATCGGCCGACGTAGATCGGTTCGCCAGTTTTATACACGTCAGGATAGACAATCGTCATGGTATTGGACGGCTCGCCTTCTTTCTGGTACTGCACCATCGTGATGGCAGGATCCGGCCACTGGTGCCACCATTCGTCACCCTTGCCATCCGCACTTGGGTCTTTCTTAGAACCGTACGGAAAGTAGATACGACCTAGCGTGCCCTCGTGGCTGATGTTCTCCAACGCCGCGACGATGGCATCGCCGTCAGTTGAACCTGCCTCGTTGATGGCCTGCGCGATCACACCGATCGAGTCGTAGGCCTCCAGGGCATAACTCTCTACACCATCCTTGCCGGTCTGGGACTTGTAGTCGGCTGCCATCTTGAGCGCACTTTCGTTATACATGGTTTCCGGCACCCCAATTCGGGCCATGAAAGCCAGGTTGCCATCGGGGACGTTCTCCCACCAAGCCTTGCTCTCAAGCCCGGCCTGGTTGGCGTGGAACATTATGTCCTGAGGACCAATACCTGCATCCGCCGCTTGCTGAGTGTAGTTATAGCCTGCCTCACCGGTCAGCAGCACAATGACGTAGTCCGGGTTTTCAGCCTTCACCCGCTCCACGATCCCGGCAAAGTCCTGGGTACCGATGTCCACCCCAAAGGTGACGCTGCTGATGCCCTTTGAACCCATCCCTTTTTCAACTTCCGCAGCCGCCGGAATTCCGTAGTCAGTGTTTTCCGTGACGATTACGACCTTCTTCACGCCAGGCGCCTGGGCTCCAAACTTCCAGATCACGCCAGAGGCCCAGGAACTGAGCGGTGCAATCCGGAAAATATATTTCTGCTTGTCACCGGTAATGGTGTCGTTCCAGGTCTCGGCAAAAACCACCGGAATACCACGATCGTTGGCCACATCCTTCCCTGCCACACCGACCGAGCTGTGATACCCACCACCGATTGCGACCACCCCATCCTGGGTGATTAGTCTCTCCATCATCGCTCTGGCTTTCTCGGGCAGGCCCTCGGTGTCTGCGATGACGACGTCAATCTCGCAGCCGAGTACACCGCCAGCTGCATTGATGTCGCGCTCGGCAAGCAGCATCGCGACGCGCATTGCCTCACCACCAGTTACCGAACCGGGCGCGGACAGCGGCGCCAGTCCACCGATCTTGATCGGACATTCCGCTGCCATCGCCTGAGTCCCGATTCCCATCAGGCCCAGAGCCAACACCACTAGATATTTTTTCATGTTTTGTGCCTCCTTTTAGATGTAATTTCCATTCACTCGTAAAACCTCGCCAAGCGAACGAGATCAATACTAACCGAAAATATGAATCTTCACAGCATCATGTCGCAGTCAGTGTCCGCAGGTACTGGCCCACAAAATCGTAACCCACCAGTTTGGAAAATGCTGCTGTCAGCTGGGTGGTAACTGGCCCAGGGACTTTACCGTCACCCAGCGTTTTACCGTTGTAACTGCGCGCAGGGCACAGACACAGGCTGGTCGAGGTCATAAACGCCTCGTCGGCCGTTTCTGCTTGAAACGTAGTCAGATCTTCTTCTGACACCGAAATGTCTAGTTCAACTGCCAGGTCGATCACGATCTGCCGACTCACCCCTTCCAGAACAAACTGAGGACGCGGGGTGAACAGCGTGCCGTCACGCACCAGGAAGATATTGCTGCCGATACCCTCACACAGAAACCCCCTCGTATCCAACAAGACAGCCCACGGGTGTTCGGCGTTTCTGCGGACCTCGTCTTCCGCCAGCACCAGGTTCATATAGTTGACGTTCTTGATATTCGGGCTCAGGCATTCAGGCGGTATCCGCCGAATAACCGGTGTCAACACGTCTATCCCGTCCCGGAACATCGGCGCACGGGCTTTTAAAGGCAAGGGCGTGCATTCAACGATCACCGTTGCCCCGCTACCCTGCTGCGCATCGCCGACGATGGATTTTTCACCGCGCGTCACCCGCTGAAACACCCAGTAATCGTCACCCTCTCCGCGTAAGGGTAAATTTTTTTCAACCACCGTCTGACTGATTTGCGTCATTTCCTCAGGTGACAGGCCGGGATCCATGCCCACGGCCTTCAATGACCGGTAAAGACGATTGATATGATCATCGAGCCTGAAGATCTTTCCCTCAAATGTCCGCGCGGTGTCAAATATGGCGTCGCCCAGCACAAAGCCGCGATCCCGAAACGAGACCTTGACTTCACTTTCCGGCAGATAGTCACCGTTGATGTATGCAACCCGTTCTTGAGCCATGTCAGTCCTCCCAATCAATAGAATTCATATTCTTCAGACAGCAGTCCAGCCGCCGTCGACCATCAGTGCGGAACCGGTCACCAGGCGCGATGCATCCGATGCCAGATAAACCACCGCACCCATCAGGTCTTCGACCTGACCCACCCGACCCAATGCAATCTGAGACAACACCTGGTCCTTAAATGCTTTGTCTTCGAGCATTGGTTCTGTCATTGGGGTCTCAATAAATGTCGGGCACAACGTGTTCACCCGTATTCCCGACCCACCCAGTTCCCAGGCCAGCGCCTTGGTAAAACCTTCCACGGCGTGCTTGCTGGCGCAATAAACGGTTCGTCCGGGCCCACCCACATGTCCCATCTGCGATGAAATGTTGATGATCGAGCCATCGAGGTCTGCCGCAACCAAACCGCGGGCCACGGCACGGGTGGTGAAGTAAACTGATCTGACATTCAGTGCCATCACGTCGTCGTAATCGGTCTCGGTGTAATCGATACACAGCGCCGGCCGGTTGGTACCGGCATTGTTGACCAGCACCTGGAAGGGTCCCTGCTCTGAAATCAGCTGTGTCATTGCTGCGGTGTCCGTAACATCCAGCGCCATCGCAGTTGCAGCATCACCGCGGGCACAGATTGCGCCAGCGGCTTCTGATACCTCACTACCGGTTCTGGCCAACAGACAGACATCGGCGCCGGCGTCGGCCAACGCCGACGCTGCCGCCAGGCCGATACCGCGTCCGGCGCCGGTCACCAGGGCTTTACGACCATCGAGCCTGAACGAAGGTGTGCGCGGTAGATCCATGATCAACTGTCAGCGCTCAACCGCCGAATACCACGGTACATCGCGATTACCGTAGCGCCGCACCCGTACATTGGCCTGTTCACCATGACCGGCAAAGCCTTCGATCGCACACAGTCGAGAACAGTACTCTCCGATCATGGTCGAGGCCGCATCCGTGAGTACGCGCTGATAGGTACAGGTCTTCATGAATTTGCCAACCCACAGCCCGCCGGTGTAGCGCGCAGCCCCTTTAGTCGGCAGCGTGTGGTTGGTGCCGATTACTTTGTCTCCATAGGATACGTTTGTCCTGGGCCCCAGAAAGAGTGCACCATAGTTGGTCAGGTGCTCCAGAAAATAATCAGGATCTCGGGTCATTACCTGCACGTGTTCAAACGCCAGGCGATTGGCTTCAGTGACCATTTCGTCGACCGTTTCACATACGATCACCTGGCCGTAGCTGGCCCAGGATTCTGCGGCTATATCAGCAGTCGGCAGAATCTCGAGCTGACGCGCTACCTCGTCTAGGGTGTCTTTGGCAAGACTTTCAGAATCGGTCAGTAGCACCGCCGGAGACGTCGGCCCGTGTTCGGCCTGCCCCAGCAGATCGATCGCACACAACTCTGCATCGACTGAGTCATCCGCAATCACCAGGGTTTCGGTCGGGCCGGCAAACAGATCGATCCCGACACGACCGTAGAGTTGCCGCTTGGCCTCGGCGACGAACATATTGCCCGGGCCGACCAGCATGTCGACCGCAGAGATGGTCTGGGTGCCCAGCGCCATCGCTGCAACCGCCTGTATACCGCCGAGCACCAGAATCTCATCGGCACCGCCGTAGTGCATGGCGGCGACAATCGCAGGGTGTGGACCACCTTCGTGTGGTGGCGCAGTCGCCGTGATGTGTTTTACGCCGGCCACCTTGGCCGTCACGATGCTCATGTGAGCAGAGGCGACCATCGGATACTTGCCGCCAGGCACATAACAGCCGATGCTGCTCACCGGAATATTGCGGTGACCCAGCACTATACCCGGCAGGGTTTCGATCTCAAGATCATTCAGACACGCTTTCTGTTTCTGTGCGAAATTTCGGACCTGGGCCTGGGCAAATTGGATATCCTCAAGGTCCTGAGCCGGTACCTGGTCTATCGCATTCTGAATGTCTTTTTCGGTCAGGCGAAAAGACGGCGGACTCCAGGAATCGAATTTTTCCGACAGTTCGCGAACCGCATCGTCGCCACGCGATTCTATGTCTGCCAGAATGCTTTCAACCGTGGCCCTGACTTTTGCATCGCCCTCAGCAACCTCGGCAGCACCTTTGCCTTTCTTCAGATACCGTGCCATCGATCTTTTCTCCTTTTTGCCGCAGCTGTGGTCAGTGTTAGTGGACGCAGCCGGTCAAGATTCTTCGCGCAGTTCAACACGCCTTATTTTTCCCGAGATCGTCTTGGGCAGGCTCTCACGAAATTCGATCTCCCTGGGATATTTATACGGCGCAGTGGTCTCTTTGACATAGTCTTGAATCAGTGTTTTAAGTGCGTCGTCGGGTTCGTATCCTTCAGCCACCACAATATGGGCCTTAACGATTTCACCGCGGAGTTCATCGGGTTTGGCAACGACCGCAGACTCGACCACCGCGGGGTGTTCCAGCAAGACGCTTTCGACCTCGAACGGGCTGATCCTGTAGCCGGCAGAACTGATGATGTCGTCAGAGCGCCCGACAAACCAGATGTAGCCGTCAGCATCGCGGGTCGCGGTGTCGCCGGTGTAATACCAGCCATGCTGGAATGAATCCCGGTTGAGATTTTTCTCGTCTTCGTAATAACCGTCGAAAAGGCCCAGCGGCTGAACACCGCCGACCTGCAAGGCGATGTGCCCTATTTCACCGTCATCACAGATCTTGCCGTCACCATCGACAATCTGGACATCCATGCCCGGAACAGGCTTGCCCATGGAGCCGGGCCGGATTTCCATACCCGGGACATTGGCAACAATATTGACGGTTTCGGTCTGTCCATACCCGTCATGCACCATGGTGCCGGTAACATCTTTCCACATTCTGATCGCTTCCGGGTTCAGCGGTTCGCCGGCGCTCAGAGAATGGCGCAGCGAACCGAGGTCATAACCGGACAAGTCCATTTGCGCGAACAGCCGGTAGACCGTGGGCGGTGCACAAAATGTGGTGACACCGAGCTCACCGATGAGCCGCAGGTGAATATCGGCATCGAATTTCGCATCACCGTCATAGAGCACCACTGCAGTTCCGAACAACCATTGCGGGAACAGCATACCCCAGGCGGCCTTGGCCCAACCGGTATCGGACAGTGTCCAGTGAACGTCGTTTTCCGTCAGGTCCATCCAGTAGTTGCCCGTCACCACATGGCCCAGCGCATAGCCATGATCGCGCGGCACCAATTTAGGTAGCGACGTGGTACCGGATGTGAAATAAGCCATCATCATTTCATCACTTCGGGAATGCACCACAGCACCCGGATCGGCCTGGGCACCTGCTTCAGCGCACGCTTTGTCGTAACTGATCCAGCGGTCCTGTTCACCCCCAATCAGGATCAGGTGCTGCAGTGTCGGACAGTGGTCCTTAATCGTCTCAATCTTAGAGACGTGTTCCATGGATACCACGGCCACTGTGGCGTTTGATTTGTTGATCCGGTATTCGATGTCCTTTGCGGTCAGCAGATTGGTCCCCGGCATCGCCACTACACCTGCCTTGATGCAACCGATGACCACCTCGTACCAGGCCGGCACGCGGGGCATGATCACGACTGCACAGTCACCCTTGCGGGCACCAATCTGATGCAGCACGTTGGCAAATCGGGTTGACGCCTGGCTGAGATCCGAAAACGAATGATGCTCGACCACGGAACCCGAACGGTCTACCCAGATATACGCTGTCTTGTCGCCGTCAGCGGCGCGCGCATCAATGACATCAACACCAAAGTTGAAATACTCCGGCACTGCGATATCGAAATTACCCGGAACCGACAACTGGTCAAGAACGGGACTGAGATCGAACATGATGAATTACCTCGATGTATCGATTGCGGGTTCGAGTCGGGTTGAAACTACGGCGCGGGATTGCCAACCGCCAGCAGTGGCTCGATTTCAGGTGTGCCATCCGGCACAAAAAAATCGCTCCACAGTGGCTTCTCCGGATCCATGCGGTAACCACTGAAGTCGGTGACACCTTCCTGCGCCAGTAACACATCATCGACACAGAAGTTACCACTGAATTCCCGCGAATCCTTTGCCAGTATCGCCGCCGCGGCATCCGCCATGATCTGTGGCGAGCGACAATAGGCCAATGCGGCGTCACCAGCGAGGACATTGCTGATTGCCGCCGTGGCAATCACCGAGTGCGGCCACAGGGCATTTACAGCAACACCTTTATCGGCCAGTTCCCCGGCCATACCCAGCACACACTGACTCATCCCGAATTTCGACATGGTGTAGGCCACATTGGGTGCGAACCATTTCTGCTGCATATCCAGTGGCGGGGAAATGTTCAATATGTGGGGGTTGTCCGCTTCCAGGAGGTGAGGCAGGCATTCGCGCGACAGCATGAATGTTCCGCGCACGTTGACGCCAAACATCAGATCGAACCTGCGCATTTCAGTCTGTGCGGTCGGGGTTAATGAGATCGCACTGGCGTTGTTGATACAGATATCAATGCCGCCAAATGCCTGCACAGTTTCGGCAACGGCTGCCTGCACCTGCTCTTCGCTTCGAATGTCCGTAATCAGTGGCAGCGCCCTGCCGCCAGCCTGGACAATCTCCTCGGCGGCGGTATAGATGGTGCCTGGCAATTTAGGGTGGGGTTCTGCAGTCTTGGCCAGAATGGCAATGCTCGCACCATCGGCTGCAAGCCGTTTGCCAATCGCCAACCCGATGCCGCGGCTGGCACCAGAAATCACCACCCGTTTATCGGAAAAATTGCCCATTGTTTATCTCCATCAGTTTATAAGCGTCAGTAAATTCTGCCGGCACTGTGCGACGAACGGTTCAGGACAGGCCGATCCCCCAGTCCTTAAGGATCTCCGCCGTGTGCTCACCCGGCGCGGGTGGACTGCGGCTGAGTTCCGGTTCGGTTCGGCTGAAACGTGGTGCCGGTGCGGGCTGCACTACACCGTCGTATTCAACGAACGTCTGCCGCGCCATGTTGTGGGGATGACCGGGCGCCTCGGTCATGGACAGGACCGGCGCAAAACACACATCCGTACCTTCCATGAGGGCGCACCACTGATCCCGTGTCTTGCTGCGGAAAATTTGCGCCAGTGCGTTTTTGAGCGCCGGCCAGTTCGCAGCGTCCATCTGTCGTTTGAAGCGTTCATCGTCCACACCGGCTTTTTCCAGCAACAGCGCATAAAACTGTGGCTCAATTGAACCAATGGCCACCCACTCGCCGTCGGCACACTCGAATGTCCCATAAAAGTGTGCACCACCGTCAAGGAAGTTGGAACCACGGACATCCGACCACATTTGACTATGTTTCAGACTGTACATCATGGCCATCAAATGGGCAGCACCATCGGTCATGGCCACGTCAACGATCTGACCCTGCCCGGAGGATTGCACCTCGTGCAGGCCACACATCAGCCCAAAGGCAAGATACATAGCACCGCCGCCAAAATCCCCCACCAGATTGAGCGGCGGCACCGGACCCTGGTCAACGTTTCCGATGGCGTGCAACGCACCGGTCAACGCGATGTAGTTGATATCGTGTCCAGCGGCGTGAGACAGCGGACCCGCCTGCCCCCAACCCGTCATACGGCCGTAGACGATCGCCGGATTCCGCATAAAACAGACATCGGGACCCAGACCCAGTCGTTCCATAACACCTGGCCGAAATCCTTCGACCAGGGCATCGGCTTTCTCGATCAACCTGAGTACGGTTTCAAGATCGTCTGGATCTTTTAGATCAAGCGCAATCGAGCGCCGTCCGCGATTAAGAATTTGATAGTCTTTATCAAAACCTGCCGTAGGACTCTTTCGGTCTACCCGAACAACGTCCGCACCCATATCGGCAAGTAACATGGCACAAAACGGGCCGGGCCCGATTCCTGCCATCTCGACAACCTTCAATCCTTTCAATGGACCCACACCATCCTCCACAGCGCATTGTGGTTAAACGCGCACCAGTTACTCTGTGTCAGTCTACTATGTTGGATGCTGCGCGTGTCCCGGCAGCGGGTGGTGTCTCAGGCGGCCCTGCAAAACACTGGGCGTTGGCTATCCAGCGTTCAGCGACCGGACCTGAAACCATCAGTTGGGTATCTGCGATATTTCGGGTCTGGGTGACCACCTGGCAGAACTCGGTGGCCGACCCGCTGATCCGATCATCCGGATTGGATTCATTCCAGCTCCAGCACTCGCCGGAGGGCGCCACCAACTCGACCTGGGGTACCTGATCCGGAACTGTCCAGCCGCGGTTAAGAAAAGTCCACTTGAATGTATTCACCCCCAACACCGCAATGTTGTGGATACGGTCTGTATCCACTCGCTTGACTCCAAGCAGATCATAAACGGCCTGCCCGTGCGCCCAGGTTTCCATCAGGCGGGCGGTAATACTCGACAGCACACTCATGTCGGGTCCGGCCCATTTCAGGCGGGCCTTCGGGTCAGCATCGACCCAGCGGGCTGCCATATCGCTGTAATACTCGCGCCACCTGCTGACCAGCGCCCGGCCGGCAAGACCGTCGACCCAATCAGTTTCGAACTGCCGCATGCCGATCTGAGGAATCGCTGCTTTGACCCGCCCGATAAATTCAAGCAGTGCCGATTCATCGGTCAGCGACAAATCCGCCGCCCAGTTCCACATGTGCAGATGCGTAACAATGTCGTTGAGGGTCCAGTGCTTGAACTGCGTCTGACGACAGAGCTTGTCATCGCTCAGTTTATCGACTAACTGGAAGAGCGCTTCGCTTTCGTCCCGAAAATCGAGCGGTTGCTGAAACATTGGCAGACCCTCTAGGCCGCAGCCTCCAGGCTGGCGGTTAAACGTTCGCAGGCATCCAAAAAATCTACCTTGAATTCCTGCACCACCGCCGCCGCTGTTTTTTCCTGGTTCATCAATCCGACCCCCTGACCAACCCAGTAGGTTGCCAGATCCCGGGCGCCGGCATGACCGCTCTGGGCGAGTTTGTCGATCCGCAGCAGTGCGGGTTCCACCAGCAGTGACTGCAACGGCATCGGCAAAGGCGCCTGATCGCCTTGCTCCCAGGCATCGGTCCAGGGTGAGCGTAGCTGGCGTGAAGGTTTGCCGGTTCGAGAACGGCTGCGTACGGTATCGCTGGACGTTGCAGACAGCAGCTTTTCCTTGATCACCGGCAACGGTTCGGCCTCGACCGTCGTCAACCAAACCGAACCACACCAGGCGCCGGCTGCTCCCATGGCCATCGCAGCCGCCATCTGTCGGCCCGTGACGATCCCACCAGCCGCAAGCACCGGTGTGTCCCCCGCGACGGAAACCACTTCGGGAATCAGCACCATGGTCGAGATATTTCCGCAGTGACCACCGGCCTCACCCCCCACAGCAACCAGAATATTCACGCCGGCCGCGATCTGAGCAACCGCATGGACCCGAGTACCGACCAGCGCGGCTACCGGCACATCGCGGGACTTGGCTTGATCGATCATCACGCGTGGCGGCGTACCCAGAGCGTTGGCTATGAGACGGATCGGAAACGAGAAAGCGACATCCAGCATGTCGGCGGCACCGGCCTCTTCCAGATTGCGGGCAAAATTCAACCGGCCATTCTCTTCTTCATCCAGAGCACCGCCGTCAATATCATGTGCCTGGAGAACGCCGGAAATAAAATCACGATGGCTCAGGGGAAGGGCCTTGACCAGATCGACACTGTCGAGTTCCTCACCTTTGCCCTCAAACCGGTTGGGCACAATCAAATCAACGCCATAGGGCTTGCCCCCGCAATGATCGTCGATCCAGGTGAGTTCTTCGCGCAGCTGCTCGGGCGAATAACGGACCGCACCAAACACTCCCATACCCCCCGCACGGGATACGGCAGCGACCACGTCCCGGCAATGGCTAAAGGCCAGTAACGGAAACTCGATGCCCAACATTTCACACACGGCAGATTTCATAGTGTTCCCCTGTTGATTCCTGGCTGTTCACTTGACCGCATGTCTTAGCTGATCTCGAACAGCACGTCGTCGATGGCCACCTGAACCTGGAGTGCGCACACCACCTGTTCGACTGTACCGTCTACCGGCGCATCGATCTCGTGTTCCATCTTCATCGCTTCAAGACTCGCGAGGCGCTGACCCTTCCGGACCACATCACCTGCTTTGACCATAATCTCGGTGACCCGGCCATGCATCGGCGCCAGCACGCGGCCGTTGCCGGCTTGCGTCTCTGACAGTGCAGCCGCAACCATCTGGTTATCAAAACACCAGGCCTCGCCATCCATGAAGAGGTACGCACGAGTTTGACTCTGCGCTTCATAAACAACCTCAATGGTGCGTCCGTCAACTTCAATGCGAGCCTTGTTCTCGCTGTCAGCCACCATGCGAACGGCTATTTCAGCACCCTCAGATCGCACCCGATAATCATCACCCCTGGCACTCACGGTCAGGTCGAGCGCGTTCCCGGCGAGCCCATAGCGGTAACGCGATACCAGCGAACCGGTGCTGGACCAGCCCAGCAGATCGGCAGGTACCAACAGAGCCCGCTGTCGGGCCGCGTCCCGCTGCCATCGATACTGCATGACCGCTGCCACAGCTGCGTGTTCGACGCCGGGTACCGCCGGCGACAGATCCTCTGGTCCGAAAGCCTGATCGATAAATGCCGTGGTCGCACAACCGTCGGCAAAAGCCGGACGATTCAGCACATCGACGAGAAACGTCCGGTTTGTCGTCAGCCCGAACAGCACGGTCTTTGTCAGTGCATCGGCCAACCTGCGCCGCGCACTCTCCCGGTCATCGCCCCAGGCAATGAACTTGGCCAGCATCGGATCATAGTGAGGACCGATCTGAAGGCCGTTGTCGATGCCCGCATCGATGCGAACATGCTCGGCCCTGCCAGGCTGCCACAGCGCCACTGTGCCAGTACAGGGTAAAAAACCACGGCTCGGATCTTCAGCGTACAGTCGGGCTTCGATGGCGTGACCGCTGAACTGAACATCCGCCTGGGTTAGTGTCAGCGGTAGGCCTTGTGCAATATCAATCTGCATCGCCACCAGATCGAGTCCAGTAATCATCTCGGTGACCGGATGTTCGACCTGCAACCGGGTATTCATCTCCAGGAAGAAGAAGTCGCCGCCTTCATCGAGCAGAAACTCGACGGTACCTGCACCACGGTAACCGATACTCTTGGCCGCCGTGACCGCGGTCTCCCCCATAGCGGAACGCAACTTGTCCGTCATCGCGGGACACGGTGCCTCCTCAATGACTTTCTGGTGGCGTCGCTGGACTGAGCAGTCACGCTCACCCAGGTGAATCACGTGACCCTGTTCATCCGCCATGATCTGTACTTCAACGTGGCGTGGCCCCTGCAGGGCTTTTTCCAGGATGACCTCGTCCGAACCAAATGCGTGCTGGGCCTCCGAGCGGGCCCGGGCCAGGGCTTTCGTCAACGCCGCCGGATCGTCCACCTGGCGCATGCCCCGCCCACCGCCACCTGCCGCAGCCTTGATCATCACCGGGTAACCAATCCGGCTGGCCGCTTCAATAAACGCATCGTCGGACGGGTCCTCCCCTGCGTAACCCGGCACGCAGAGAACACCGGCCGATGCCATATGGGCTTTGGCGCGTGCCTTATTCCCCATCAGTTCCACCGCAGCTGCGCTGGGACCTATAAACACGATACCTGCTGCCTCGCAGGCTGCCGCAAAGTCAGCATTTTCAGACAGAAACCCGTACCCTGGATGAATCGCACCGGCGTCCGTTTCCCGCGCCGCCGCCAGCATGTGCTCAATATCGAGATAGGACTGTGCGACCGGTGCCGGTCCGATGCAGACCGCGTCATTAGCCTGGCGCACATGCGGCGCGAGTGCATCGGCCTCCGAATAAACCGCAATGCTCCGGTATCCCAGTGCAGTCGCCGTTCGCATCACCCGTACGGCAATCTCACCCCGATTGGCGATCAGTATGCTGTTAAATCTATCCACCGCTGCGTTGACCGTCGGTCGTCAGTCCGACCAGCTGGGTTTTCGTTTTTCGATGAACGCTGAGATCCCTTCTCTGCCTTCGTCACTCAACATACCCTCGGCAAAGCGCTCTGCCGCCAGATCCAGCATCGCCTGGGGTTCGAGTCGGGCCGCTGCAAGAACCAGTTCCTTGGTCATTGCGTTCGCACCCGGTGCACAGCGCATCACCCGGGCCCTGATTTTCAGTTCTGCCTCATCCAAGGCATCCACATCGTCTACGACCTGATCTGCCAGTCCGATTCTCTGCGCTTCCTCGCCGTCGAAACGGGCAGCAGTCAGCATAAGACGCCGGGCCGCCGACAAGCCCAGGCGCTGAACGACAAACGGCGCGATCTGGGCCGGGGCAATGCCCAGCGTGGTCTCCGTCAGTGCAAACCGCGACTCGCGGGTCACCACAACCAGATCGCCTGCGCAGGCCAGGCCCAGCCCACCGGCGATGGCCGCACCTTCGACCAGGATCACGACCACCTGCGGCATCTCATTCACCAAGCGGAACAGTTCGCCTGCTCTACGACTCGCTGCCGCCACCAGTTGGTGTGACTCCGCCCCGCCCTGAAAATCTGACTGAAAAGCCTTCAGATCTCCACCGGCACAGAAGACCCCGCCGTGTCCGCGCAGGGTGATGCCTCGAACAGACCGGTCATCCTGAACCACTTGCAGGGTGTTGCGCAATTCGATGGTCATTTCTTCATTCAGCGCGTTGCGGGATTCTGGCCGGTTCAGCCAAATCGTGAGCCAAGCATGCTGGACATCCGTTTCGATGGTCCTAGTGGGCGGCAGAGCAGACATCGTCTTACAGCCGTGCAATACCAAAGCTGTTGGGCCGCAGTGTTCGATTGCGTGACTCCCAGCAGGTTTGAAGCGCAAAGCCCAGGACTTTCCGGGTATCCCGCGGATCGACCATGCCGTGATCAAGCAAACGACCTGAGGTGTAGAACGCATCGGACTGCCGGTCATAGTGCTCGATGATGGCCTGTTTCTGTGCCTCAAGCGCTGCAGTGTCGATCTCTTTGCCGCGGCGCCGGGCAGAATTGATCATCACGTGCTCCATGGTCAGTGCCGCCTGTTCACCGCCCATGACGCCGGTAGTGGCATTGGGCCAGGTGAACAGAAAATCGGGTTCATAGGCATAGCCACACATGCCGTAATTTCCGGCACCAAAACTGGCGCCGATATAGAGCGAGATCTTCGGCACTTTCACGTTGGAGACCGCCTGGATCATCTTTGATCCATGTTTGATCATGCCGGCGTGTTCATACTCTGTGCCCACCATATAACCGGTCGTGTTATTGAGAAATATGATCGGCAGGTTGGATTGATCGCATAACTGAAAGAACTGTGCGGCCTTGGTCGCACCATTGGGGTCGATGGGACCGTTATTGCCGACCAGTCCGCAGGATTGACCAAAAATATCAGCCTGGATACACACCGTCGATACGCCGTAACGGGGCTTGAAGTCGACAAAATCAGAACCATCGACAATACGCGCCACGACCTCCCGGACATCGTAGGGTTTGTGGTAGTCCAGCGGCACAACGCCGGCAATCTCGTCCGGGCTGAAGACAGGTTCCTGGAACGATCTTGGTTCAGGGCGCGGGCAGGCACTGTTCCAGTCCAGCCGGCCGATCAGATCACGTGCGATCTCAAGGCCGTGGCTGTCGTCTTCGGCCAGATATTCCACCAGTCCGGAGACCGACGCATGCATCTCCGATCCGCCGAGCTGTGCGTCTTCGGCGATCTCACCGGTCGCGGCCTTCAACAGCGCGGCGCCGGCCAGTGCCGCCATCCCGTTTTTCTTTACACCGACGACGTAATCACTCATGCCCGGCTGGTAGGCGCCACCGGCTGTTGATGGACCGTGCAACACCACAATGGTCGGTATGCCCGCAGCACTGAGGCGAGCCAGGCCGTGGAACATACCGCCACCATTGGCCCAGAGTTCGACGGTGTAGCGCATCAGGTTGGCGCCTGCGCTTTCCACCAGGTGGATCAGGGGCAGCTTCTGTTCCTGTGCCACACGCAAAACACCCAGTGCTTTGCTCACAGACGTGGTGGTCGAAGCACCGGCATTGATGCCGCTGTCGTCGACGAACACCGTACAGCGCACACCGCTGACAAAGCCGATACCACAGATCATGCTGGCCCCGGGAATACTGCTGTCCGGGTCTTGGTCATCGACCAGATAGTTGGCCATGTTGTAAAGCTCAAGAAACGGCAGGCCCGGATCCAGCAGGCCCGACAATCGTTCACGCGGCGTAAGCTGACCGCGTTCCTCAAAACGCGGGCGGCGGCGCTCCGACAGATCGTGTGCGCGTGTCTCCAGGCTGCGCAACTTCTCCACCAGGGCAAGCATCTGTTCGCGGTTGGCAGCGAATCCTTCGCTGGCGGGATCAATGCGGGAACGGTACTGGGTCATGAGATTCGCTCCGCAAGCGGCGCTGGCAGATCGATAGGCTGGGCCAGCAGGATCTGAGCATAACCTTTGCCTTGCGCGTCATTTCTCAAACTGGCAATACCGCCGCCACCGAGCACATCGTGCAGCACGAAATTGATGGCATGTATTCCGGGCAAAAGAAAGCGCTCTACCCGCCCGTCGAGAAAGTGCGAAAAACAATTGGCCACCACTTCCGGTGTCAATGCGGTCCAGATATAGGGCAGGTATTCGGCCTGGCGGGCGATGATGCCGATATTGGCCTGGTCACCCTTGTCACCACTGCGCCCATAAGCCAGCCGGATCAGCGGCACCGGGGTCAACACGCCTTGTGCTTCGGGGCACGGCGACAACGTATGCGGTACGGGCACAGCAGGTTCTGAAGTCAGAACCGGCGCAACCGTATGGTCAATGCTGTCCCCACCCCAGTGGATGCGCACGCTGAGCTCCCCTTTGGGAAGCAAAAAAGAGAACAGACGAATAACGGGTGAGGGCTTTGGCCGTCCACCGGCAAAAACGCACAAGCCCGGCGGCGTTGCCAGACCCAGACCCGTTATCTCTTTTAAAAGAACACCAATACCGGCCGCCGACCGGTGGCGGGCTGCAATCTTGAGGGTCACCTCCTGGTAATCACCCGCGTGACTGCCAAGATATTTCTCGGGCACACCGCCGAGTATCTCGATGCTGGTTTCCGTGAAATCGCCAAGCTGCTGGGCTTCGATCTGCTTGTTTGCCCGGGCGATGGCCGCGTCGGCGAATACGCTGGCTTTTGACCGGGCATTAAAACCATTGAAGGTCAGCAGCTGACCCCCTCGAAATCCATCCGCGTATGTGGCACACACCTTGTAGGCCGCCGGCGCCGTGTACCCTGCCGCACCCCGCACCAGAACCCGGTTGGGTCCCTGCTGTTCGATCCGAATTCTGGAAAAGTCACAGACCACGTCCGGCAGTACATAAGCCTGAGGATCACCGATCTCGTAGAGCGCCTGCTCCGCCACGGTGGCGACGGTAACCAGCCCGCCGGTATTCTCCGGTTTGGTACACACGAACGACCCATCGGCGGACACTTCTGCGATGGGATAACCGATATCGGCCAGTGAACCCGCTACTTTATGCCAGTCGGTAAAGTTGCCGCCCGTGGCCTGCGGACCGCATTCGAGTATGTGACCGGCGAGCGACCCCCCGGCCAGACGATCGAACTCATCGGGTTTCCAGCCGAACGCATCGATACACGCACCCAGCGTCACGGCACTGTCGACACAGCGGCCCGTAATCACGATATCAGCGCCCAGAGCCAGGGCCTGAGCGATGGGAAACGCACCCAGATAGGCGTTGATGCTCGCGATGTCTTTAGGATCTGGGAAATTCTGGTCGGAGAACATCTCAGTAATTCTCCGGTCGGCGAAGGCCCCCTTATGGGCCATCAGATCATCACCGCTGACGACAGCCACGGTCAGGTCAAGACCTGCATCATCGATAAGTTACGTGGCCGCAGCGGCACAGGTCTGGGGATTAATCCCGCCGGCGTTGGATATCAGCTTCACACCCTGAGCGGCCATGTCGGCCAGATGCGGTTGCAGTACCGCGTCGATAAAGTCCGTGGCAAAACCACGGTTCTGATCTCGTGCGTGGGCTCTTGCCATGATCGACATCGTGATCTCGGCAAGGTAGTCGTAAACGATGTAATCCAATCCGCCGGCTGCAAGCAGTTGGGGCGTGGCCATTGCGGCTTCTCCCCAGAACCCGCTGGCACCGCCGATCCTTATGGTTCGCTTTGTCATACTATCAGTGCTGCCGTGGGCGTTGACTGCTCGAGCTTATCCGACCGAACCGGATCGATGTCCGATCTCAAGATCGTTGTCCGCGTGCCGGTTCCGGCCTCTGACCAGCGAAAGTGGTATCTGGGTCCAGTCCAGTTTGCTGATCTGGCTCATATCCAGATCACGCCGCAGTACCGAGGTCGACGGCATGTAACGTATCGCAAATCCTGCCCGGCGTTCCCCCGATGGGTTCGCATCGGAACCATGCAGAAGATGCACATCGTGCAATGAGATCTGTCCGGGCTCAAGTTCCGCATAGCGGGCTTTGTCTTCCTCAAATTTTGGGTCGTCAATGATCTGATGCAGGGTCAGGTCCGGGCTGTTGTCCGTGCGGTGAGAGTAAATACCTGCTTTGTGCGAACCGGGGATGTAACGCAGCGCGCCATTGGCTTGGGTCGTCCGGTCGATCGCAACCCAAACCGTACAGGTTCGAAGTGGGCGGATCGGCCAGTACTGCGCATCCTGGTGCCACGGCACTTCCCGCCCCGTCGTTGCCTGCTTACAGAAAAGATGGGTCGCCCAATTAATGATATCGGGCCCGATCAGCTGTTCAACCATATCCAGGATTTCGTGACGAGTAACCAAGCTGGTGAAGGCACTGTGGCCAACAAGTCGCAGCGGCGGCAATCGGTCCAGATGCACATTAAACAGAAAATCCGTCGGTGTGTCGGGGTTGGCGCGAATGACGCTATCGACTGCATCATGTAGACAATCGAGCTCAGTCTCAGACAATCGAAAGTCACGCGGTATTACTAGCCCGTCTTCGCGATAACTCTCGATTTCACTCGTAGCCAGCATAACGCTCGGTAAGCTCTAAATTGACCAGAATCTCTTACCTTAATCCCGAGGGACTAAATTGGGCAAGTTTTAAGCCCAGCTGCTGCATGGGCCTGGTCGCTATGCCTCCGAATCGGCCATGCACGTCGAACAAAGCAAGATAGAACTTGCTTCCAAAAAGAAAAGACCCCGCAATCGCAGGGTCTTCTTAAAACCAGTTATGTGCTGTTGCGCGGTCTTAGTTCGAGTGGCGGGAACTCATTACGAAGAACAGTATTGCAAGAATTGCTGTCAATATCAGATTAGCAACAGCAGCCGCACCGGAGATATTTGCGGCATAAAGATCATATCCAATGTGGGCAACCCAGGCGAGATTGATTACCCCCCACAGCATGCCAGCGGAAGCAAGTTTGTTCTCGATCCAAACCGGCAGCATCAGCGCCAATATACCGGTACCAAGAAATGAGACGCCCAGTGCGCGGATAACGACTATCAGCGGCCCGCTCTCTTCCCAGCCGTACATGCCCACCGCCATCACAGGCATGAAGAACATCGAAATACCATTCAGAATAAGAATTACACCAGATATACGAAAAACAAGTGCTAGATTCATATCGTCTCTCCTATCAGAGTCAGTCCTATCTTACGGTACCCTTATTATAAGTCAGGTTTTGACTTTTCAGGTCCCGCAAAATGTCTGATGCACCACCTGTTCCGGCCGTGGGGGTTCAGCGTAGGCGTCGGCACCGGGTTGCTGCTGATAAGGCGATGCCAGTACGGTCACCAGGCGATTAAAAGGTGCCAGGTCGTCTTCACCTTCTGCAGCACGAATCGAAGCCTCGACCAGGTGATTCCGCGGAATATAGAGAGGGTTGGCCTTGCGCATCTGATCCTGGCGTTCGCTGTCGGCAACGCCGTCATGCGCCAGACGTCTCCGCCAGAGTACTGCCCACTGGTCGAACCCGTCCGGATCTTCAAACAGTGCACGCACGGGCTTGTCGGCATCATTTTGCGTCTGCGACAACGCGCTCAAATACCTGAAGGTCAGGGTGAAGTCGGCTTTGTTTCGGGCCATGCGTTCTAGCAGGTCGCTGCCGAGCGCTTCATCGCCCGCATCGACCGTGGGCAGACCCAATTTACGCCGCAGGCCAGCCGCGTAGGATGCCTTGAAACGCTCGGAGAAGGTGTCGATGGCGGCAGTGGCTTTCTCCACCGCTTCATCTTCGTTCTCACTCAACAGAGGCAAAAGCGCCTGGGCGAGACCTGCCAGATTCCAGTGTGCGATCGGCGGCTGGTTCTGATAGGCATAACGGCCCATGTGATCGATCGAACTGTAGACCGTCTCTGGATGGTAAGTATCCATGAATGCACAGGGGCCATAATCGATGGTCTCGCCGGCGATAGACATGTTGTCGGTATTCATCACGCCGTGGATAAACCCGATCAGTTGCCACTGCGCCACCAGGGCCGCCTGGCGCTCGATCACCGCACCCAGCAGTGCGAGATAAGGTTCGTCCACCGAGGTCAGGTCGGGGTAGTGTCGCTGGATCACATGATCCGCGAGCAGTGCCAGCGCCTCGGTATCGCGGCGAGCGGCAAAGTACTGGAAGGTGCCGACCCGGATATGACTGCTGGCGACTCGGGTCAGCACGGCACCGGGCAGGTTGTTCTCGCGGATTACCTGTTCACCGGTCAGCACCGCCGCCAGTGAGCGTGTGGTCGGAATACCCAGTGCGGCCATCGCCTCACTCACAATGTACTCCCGCAACACCGGACCCAGCCCCGCCCTGCCGTCACCCATCCTGGAGAACGGTGTACGCCCCGCGCCCTTGAGCTGAACATCACGCCGCTGCCCATCGCAGTCGATCAGTTCCCCCAGCAATATGGCCCGGCCGTCTCCCAGCTGGGGCACCCAGCTGCCGAACTGAAATCCGGCATAAGCCATGGCCAGGGGATCTGCATGCTCGGGTACCACGTTGCCTGCGAACACCTCGATGCCGCTTGCGCACGTCAGCTGCGCCGGGTCCAGGCTCAGCTGCCGTGCCAGGGCGTCGTTCAGACGAACAAGGCGCGGACTCGATACTGGCGTCGGGGCCAAACGGGCATAGAATCGCTCCGGAAGCCGGGCAAAGGTGTTGTCGAAGGGAAAGGTCGAGGTATCCATGATTCACGGGGTTCCCCAATCGTTTAGATCCGGGAAGCACCCGATCTTTTCAGTGATCGAACGCAGACGCAACCCCGGTGGCATTGGGGATATCGGGACACATAGATTATTTTCCACCAACAAATCTAAACGCCTCAGACACGACGACGGCAAAATGATGGGTATTGGGCAACACACCAGGTGCGCCATCCCGCTGGCTTTTGGCCTTTCTGAACACGGTTTTCACTATACTGACTGTCTTCAGAAATGCTGTTAACCGAAAAGCCGAACACAAAACGTTAGGGAAAATAAGGCACCAAGCAGATGACGCTGCAGTACCACCTCCAATTAAATAACGGCGATGTTGGCCGTTACGTGCTGCTGCCGGGTGATCCAGCGCGCTGTGCCCGAATTGCTGAGTTTTTCGACGAACCACAGTTCATCGCTCAGAACCGGGAATTCACCACCATTTCGGGCTATCTGAGCGGTGAACAGGTCTCCGTCACCTCCACCGGGATCGGCTGTCCCTCGACAGCCATCGCAGTCGAGGAACTGATCAAGATCGGTGCCGATACGTTTATTCGAGTTGGCACCTCCGGTGGCATACAGCCCGGCACGCAAACCGGCGACATCGCCATTGTCACGGGTGCGATACGCGATGAAGGCACCACCCGCCAATATCTGCCGATCGAGTTTCCCGCGCTGGCTGACCCAGAGATCGTGCTGACCCTGCAGGAAAGTGCACTCGAACTGGGGTTTCCTTTCCGCGTCGGCGTTAGCCATTCCAAAGATTCGTTTTACAGCGAGATAGAACCCGACCGACAACCGCTATCGTCACAACTGACACAACGATGGCAGGCATGGCGTGCCGCGGGGGCGATCTGTTCGGAGATGGAAGCATCCGCCCTATTTATTCTGGCAAGCCTGCACGGTAAACGCGCCGGCGGCGTCATGACCATGGTGGCCGAGAACGAAGGCCTGCCGACCGATCAGGACGGGGAGGAACAGTTCCACGGAGACCGGGCCATACGCACGGCAATCGATGGGGTCAAACGATTGATCGAAAAAGACCGGCGCACTGCAACAAGTTGAGAATTGTTGAATCAGTGAGGGTGACCGGCAGCTGCACGACAGGCGCTCGGGGAGAAGACTTGGGGGCTATGCAGCTGAGCCTGACTCAGTTCAGCAACTGACCCTTAGGGACTGAATTGATCTCCTGGCCGGCCATCCAGCGGCCCTGGAAGTGGAAGTCTTCAGCATCCATCTTGGCGAAGAAAGTCTTCGGGTCATCACCGTCTATATGCGCCTTGTGTGCATCGGCATCCTTGAAGACCTGGGTGTAAAGAAATACGTTCGGCTGATCCAGTGGCCGACACACATAAAAACTTTCCATGCCGGGCTGGTTCTGAAGGCAGTTGTAGCGGTACTCGTTGATCAGCGCCTCAATTTGCTCGAGATCGCCTTCCACGACCGCTGTGACGTGAACGATATAACTCATCTTAGTGCGTACTGTAACAAAATTTTTGCAGCGATCCACTTCCGGCTAAAGTCCCAACGAACAGAATCAGACAAGTCACGAAAACCGTGGCAGATCGTTTATAAAATGTTTAAATCAGGCCCAGCATAGGCCAGGCTGGATACCGAAACCGCGATAGGGAACCCAAACATGACCAAATCCAGAGGAAGAACGCTGGGGCTCGATTTTCCCGGTACCCCCGGTACCGACAATGCCATCACCGATGTCGCAGGCGTTGCGGTCGGCTACACCACCGTGATTGAGGGCGAAGGTGCCCTGCAACCTGGCAAAGGCCCGGTACGGACCGGTGTCACCGCGATTCTGCCCAAAGGTCATAACCCCGAACCCCATCCGGTCTGGGCCGGTGCTTACGCTTTGAACGGCAACGGGGAGATGACTGGCACCCACTGGATCCACGACGGGGGTTATCTCATTGGACCGGTCTGTATTACCAACACCCACAGCGTCGGCATCGTCCATCATGCCGCTGTGCGCTGGATCATCGAGACCTACCGTGAGACCTGGGGCGAGGAACATTTGTGGGCGATGCCGGTGGTGGCTGAGACGTACGATGGCGTTTTGAATGACATCAACGGGCAGCATCTCACAGAAAGTCACGCGCTGGACGCGATGCGCAGCGCCAAGCCAGGCGCTGTATCCGAGGGCAACGTCGGCGGCGGTACCGGCATGATCTGTTACGAATTCAAGGGCGGTACCGGTACGGCATCGCGCCGGATCAGTATTGACCGTCAGGACTTCACGGTCGCGGCCCTGGTACAGGCCAACCACGGGATCCGTCCCTGGCTCACGATCCTGGGTGTGCCGGTCGGGCGCCACCTGACAGACGACCGACTCCTGCCCCGCCGTGAACAGGGTTCGATCATTGTGATCCTGGCCACCGATATACCGATGATGCCGCATCAACTCGATCGACTTGCACGGCGGGCCGCAATCGGCATTGGCCGGGGTGGCACACCGGGCGGAAATGGTTCCGGTGATATTTTTCTCGCCTTCAGCGTGGCCAATCCGATGCCGCTGTCGCAGGTCAACCGGGCGTTCCTGTCATTCGACTGGGTCAACGACGAGCAATGCGATCCCATCTACCTGGCTGCTGTCGAGTCAGTGGAGGAAGCGGTCGTCAATGCGCTGCTGGCAGCCGAAGACATGAACACGCTGCGGCCGGCCGGACACATCTGCCGTGCCCTGGATCATGACCAGCTGATGGCCGTCATGAAGCAGCATGGCCGTGGCGGTGGATAGCCCCTATTTAGACTGCACGCGCAGATGAAGATCACACGCCGTACCTTACTCGCCTCCAGTGCTGCACTGATTGCGGCGGGCAGCGCACTGACATGGCTCTACAACCGGCCCCGGATTGTGGGCAGTCTGGGCGACCTGTTGATCGACCCGAAGGGTATTCTGGATCTGCCGAGCGGGTTTTCGTATCAGATACTCGAGCGTACCGGTGCGTTGATGAGCGATGGTTACCCCATGCCCGACTTGCCCGACGGCATGGGTTGTTTCCCAGGCTCCAAAGGCCAGTGGATTGTGGTGCGCAACCATGAAATTCATCAAGGTCAGGCCGCTGACCACACACTGGCCTACGATCCGCAGCGCGGCGGCGGTGTCAGCCGCGTCGTGGTCGACGCGAAATCCGGCCAACGGCTCTCCAGCAACCTGCTGTTGACGGGCACGTCCCGCAACTGTGCCGGGGGCCCGTGCACCGAAGGCTGGCTGAGCTGCGAGGAAATCGACGAGCCTGATCACGGTTACGTTTTTCTGTGTGACCCGGCGGCGGATACGCTGCAACCAGCGCGGCGGTTGCCCTCTCTGGGGCGTTTCCCACACGAGGCCGCGGCCTTTGACCCTGCGTCGGGCATCACCTATCTGACCGAAGACACTGCCGACAGCGCCATCTACCGGCATGTGCCCGAAAGGTCGGACCAGCCGTTTTCAGCCGGTACACTGCAGGCTCTGAAGCTCGTGGATACCGACCGCGCCGACCTGTCGGCAGAGCAGCAGGTCGGCGATCGGTTGACTGTCGACTGGGTCACCATTGATGACCCACAGGCCCAGTCGATACCCACGCGTCATCAAGCCCAGGCCCGAGGCGCGGCAGTGCTGTCGCGCGGTGAAGGGATGTGGTCCAGCCCGGGCGTTGTATACCTCGCCTCCACCGATGGCGGCCCGGCGCGGCGCGGACAGATCTACCGTCTCGATATCGCACCGCCCGGCGAACAAGACCGCTTAAGCCTCGTCGCCCAGGCGGAAAACGATAATGCAATGGCGAACCCGGACAACCTCACGATCGCCCCCGGGGGTGATGTCTATATCGCTGAAGACGGCAGTGAGCCCAATCTGATCTGGCAGCTGCGATCCAATGGTGATATTTTTCCCATCGCCCGAAACGCCCTGAGCGGTGAGGTTACAGGACTTTGTTTTTCACCCGATGGCAACTGGCTGTTCGCCAACCTGCAGAAAGAAGGTCTGACCCTCGCCATCCGCGGACCCTTCAACGACCGCACACCAGGCTGAGCCACGCACAGCAGAGGAGAAATATGCACAACCGGCTACTCGAACCGATTCAGATCGGACCGCGCAGACTGCGCAACCGCATTTTTATATCCGCCCATGTGCCCGGGTTCGCTGATCAGGGCGCGCCCGGCAAACGCTATATCAGTTACCATCGACAGCGGGCTGCTGCGGGCGTCGCGATGCAGATTACCGGCGGCACTGCTGTACACCGTTCGGGCTTGCTCACGACTGCACCCAGTGCCCTGGTCAACCTGGACGACACCATCATTCCCGGTTACCAGTCACTGTCTGATGCGGTCCAGGGTGAAGGCGGCACCATGCTCGCCCAGCTGGCCCATTCGGCCGGCACCCTGTCGGCTGAACTACTGGGCCAGCCTTCGTGGGCACCGTCACCGGTGCGCAGTGCGCTCACCGGCAATGTCCCCCACGAGATGAGTTCGGCGGAAATCTTGGAGATCATCGATGCCTTCGTCGCCGCAAGCGGCCGGGTCCGGGCCGGCGGCCTGGATGGGATCGAGCTCCTGTCGGCCTTCGGGTTTCTACCGCACGCCTTCCTGTCACCGCTGAACAACCGGCGTACTGACGGCTACGGCGGTTCACTGAAGAACCGCATGCGGTTTCTGCTGGAGCTGGTCGAAGCCTGCCGTCCGGCCATCGGTGAAGACCGGATCCTCGGCATCCGCATTCCCGGATCAGACATGACGCCCGGCGGCCTTGAAATCAGCGACATGCAGGCTGTTGCGCAGGCACTCGAGAACACGGGCCAGGTGGACTACCTCAACGTGATCGCCTACAACAACTCACTTCGGTTTGGCCGGGCACTGCATTGGCCTGCCACACCGGCGGGCCATGAACTGTTCACCGAACTGTCCGCTCAGATCAAAGCCGTCGTCAGCCTGCCAGTGCTGGTTGCCGGCCGCATCACGCATCCCGATCAGGCCGAAGCCGTGATCGCCAGCGGCCAGGCCGACATGGTGGCAATGACCCGGGCCCATATCACCGACCCGGAAATCGTCCGCAAGATCACCGAGGGCCGGGCCGACGACATCCGGCCCTGCGTGGGGGCCAACACCTGTATCCGCGCCCGATTCCAGGGACGCCCGGTTCGCTGCATGCACAATCCCTACGTTATCAGCCGCAACACCGACCACTCACCTTCGTCCTCTAACGACCTGCCGCCAGTCACCGTGGTCGGGGCCGGTCCGGCCGGCCTGGAGGCCGCCCTGACCGCTGCACAGCGGGGTCACTCAGTGCGGTTGCTGGAACGCAGCGGCGAATATGGGGGTCAACTCAGGCTGTGGAGCCGTGTTGAGTCGCAGAAAGAACTCGCAGCCGTCATCGACTGGCGGGTCAGGCAACTGGACAAGCTCGGCGTTCACCCCGAGTTCAATCAAACCGTAACGGCCGATCAACTCTTGAACATCGATGACGGCATCATTGTGATGGCCACCGGTGCTGAAGCTGTGGCGGACGCAATTCCGGGCGACGGCAGTGTTGTCCAGACAACGCCGGTGGAGCTGCTGAACGACCCCGGCCTGTTCACGGGTCGCGCATTGATCCGCGACCAGGGCCGCGGTCTCAGCGCCCTGGTTGCCGCCGAAGCACTGGCCGCACAGGGTAGTAACGTCATTGTGGTCACCGATGAACCCGCCGTCGGCCTGGATCTGGACCTCACGGTCCGGGTCCCGGCCTACGACCGCCTGCTTAACAGCGGCGTTGAGTTCCTGCCCAACCACAAGATCGCCGCGTTCGAAGACGGCGCTGTGAAGCTTCAGCATGTCTTTACCGGTCAGCAAACCGTGTTGCCATCGATCGATGTGCTGGTCGATGATCACATCATGCGCCCGTGCGATGACCTGATGAAAGCGCTGGCGGGTTCAGACCGGATTGTGCGGTCCGTCGGCGATTGCGTGGCGCCGCGTACCGTCGAAGCCGCCATACACGAAGCCGCCCAGGCCATCGCCCAGCTGACGCCAGCTTAATCCCGAATTCTCCTGATCGTGAGGACATACTGATGCCACAGGTAATCGACATTCAGCGGGAAATGGACGCCCGTACATTTCTAGAAGGCCGGCATGTCGACACGGCGCCTGAAGAACTGGAGGCCGCTTTTGCGACGCTGGCGCACTACCGAGACGGCGGCATATTCGCCGGCGGATTTTCCGGGATCAGTCGCTGGGAGCGGCATCGTAACGGTGATGAGATCGTCCACGTCCTGGGCGGCGCAACCCGGTTGACCATCATGAGCCAGAGCAACGCGGAATCATTCGAACTCACAGCCGGCATGATGATCATCGTGCCCCAGGGGTGCTGGCACCGGTTCGAATCGGAGTTCGGGGTCCAACTGATGACGGTCACTCCCCAACCCACCGATCACACCGGGGCAGACGACCCAACGGATACCGATGAGGACCGCGTCTTATAGCCAGCAAGTCTGCGCGGTCGTATTGACAACATTCTGGCGTTCGCCCGGCAGCTGCTCCGGCTGACGCGCGACAAGTAACCCAAGCAAGTGCGCTTTGTCGAGGCGCTGCCGCGCAACGCCACCGGAAAAGTGCTCAAACGCGAGCTGGTGCCCGACAGCAACAATTGATTGTGGCCTGTCGTCTAGGTCCTGAGTACATCCAGTAACGCTTCGGCCTGTTGGATCACCGCGTCCTGGTGGGGCTGCAGATCCTGCCCGCCAATCTGCTCGAAGACCTCGAGTAACGGGTCATCGATATCGGTCTTGATCCCGGACAACTCTTCGAGCACCGCCAATCCCATGTAGGGCACGGTCGATGCGTCATAGCCGCCCTCGTGACACATCATCAGGCGACCGCCGCACACCTGATCTGCCGTGCGCATCAGTTTGGCGGTGAGTTCCCGGTAACCACGTGAATGCATCAGCTGCCGGCCGAGCGAATCATGGATCCCGGCATCAAATCCCGAGGGGACGATGATCAATTCCGGCGAGAACGCCTCAAGGGCCGGAACCACGACCCGGTCGAACACCGCCTCATAGGCCCCGTAACCGGATCCCGGCGGCAGGGGAATGTTGAAATTGAAGCCCTCACCCGCCCCGGCACCGCGTTTGTCCATGCCGCCGCTGTGCAATGGAAACAAATTCTGCTGGTGAATGGAAATGGTCAGCGCCCGGGAGTCTTCCCAGAACGCCGCCTCCGTACCGTTGCCGTGGTGCACATCCCAGTCCACATAGGCGATGCGCTCGAGACCCCGATGGTTCATTGCGTGCAGACCGGCGATCGCACCGTTGCAGAAGATACAGAAACCCATGCCCATGTCTGCCTTCGCGTGATGTCCGGGCGGCCGCACCAGGGCATAGCCATTGTCAACGCGCTGATCCAGCAGCGCATCGACCAGTTCGATCACGCCGCCCGCGGCCAGCAAGGCGATGTCATACGAACCCACCCCCATCGGCGTGCCGATACCGGCCTCGCCGCCAGTCTCGTTCAGGATCTTCATACGAGCCAGATGGTCAGGCTCGTGCAACATCAGTATTTCCGCTTCGGTCGCGGGCCGGGGCGAGATTGCCACCAGCTGTTCCGTCAGGCCGGCGACATCCAGCAGGTTCTTAAATCGCCGTTTGGTCTCGGGATGTTCCGAGTGCTCATACGGCTGTACCTGTAAGCCAGGCGGCATCACCCCGGCATATTTTCCGGTGTTGTGCCACATGTACAGCTCATGCCAGACCAACCCTGTTCTGCGCGACATGGGGTATCCTCAACGTATGATGTTTTCAGCAGCTGATTGGTTCCTAGCATGACACAATCTGTTTTGAAATTCGCCCAACTCGTGCTTCATCAAAAATTCGACACCCACGTACGTCGACTACTATCCGAACTATTGTTCTGCTACCGAATATTTCACTAACACTACGGAAGAAACACAGTAGCCAAACTTCATGAACAGCGTCTTCGAGGTCTTCCAGGCAACCGCTGCACGACGTCCGGATGCCCCGTTTCTGTGTGTCCCGGCCAGGGCGCAGCGCGACTACTGCCCTGAAGGAGCTGAGTTTTCCTATCAGTGGATGCTGGACCAGGCCCTGGCCGCGGCCCGCGCCTATACAAAAGCCGGTTACGGCCATGGCCACCGCATTGCCCTGCTGCTGGAGAACCGTCCTGAATTTTTCGTGCAGTATCTCGCGCTCAACAGCCTCGGCGTGGCGATCGTGCCGGTGAATCCGGACTACCGCCACCATGAAATCGTCTATCAACTCGACCACGCCGATGTGGTCCTCGCGGTGGGCATCTCAAACCGGGTGGCTGACCTTGAACAAGCCAGCGAGCGCTGCACCCTGCAACCGCCGGCCGTCGATGTTGCGCGGCTGCCGGACGAAACGCTGCCCAGCGCGGGTCAACCGCCACCCCGGGCGACCACAGCCATCGACCGAGAGACCGAATGCGCCATGCTCTATACCTCCGGCACCACCGGGCGACCCAAAGGCTGCCTACTCACCAACGACTATTTCATCACGGCCGGCGAGTGGTACCTGACCCTCGGCGGAGAGGCCGCGCTTTTAGGTGATTCCGACCGAGTACTGAACCCCCTGCCGCTCTACCACATGAACGCGCTCGCGGTCACTGCCACCAGCATGATGATTGGCGGTGGCTGTCTGATCTCGCCCGACCGTTTTCACCCCAAGAGCTGGTGGAACGACGTTGTCTCTACTCGAGCAACCGTGATCCACTACCTGGGCGTGGTGCCGCCGCTGCTGATGAACCTGCCGGCGAGCGATGCGGAATCGAATCACAGCGTTCGCTTCGGGGTCGGTGCCGGTATTGACCCGGACCACCACGCGGCCTCTGAAACACGATTCGGCTTTCCCATGGTGGAGGTCTGGGGCATGACCGAAACTGGCCGGATTTTTGCCGACAACCACCCACCCCGACAGGTGGGCACGCGCGCCTTCGGCAGACCGATGAGCGGGCTTGAAGCCCGCGTGGTAGACGAGCACGACCAGGATGTTGCCGTAGGCACACCCGGTGAGCTGCTGGTGCGACACAGTGCCGCTGACCCCCGCCGCGGCTTTTTCTCGGCATACCACAAAAATGAGCCAGCGACCGCTGAGGCCTGGTACGGCGGCTGGTTCCACACCGGCGATACGGTCCGCCAGGACGAAAAGGGCACGCTCTACTTTATCGATCGCAACAAGAACATCATCCGCCGCTCGGGCGAAAACATCGCCGCCGGTGAGATCGAAGCAGCGCTGCAGGCCCACACTGCAGTCGCCCAGGCCGCGGTGATCGGGGTGCCCGACGACCTGCGGGAAGAAGAAGTCTTTGCCTGCATCGTGGTGATGCCGGACGTTGATTCTGACGAGACGACTGCAAGGGCGCTTTTTGACTGGTGCATGCAACGGCTGGCGTACTACAAGGCACCGGGTTATGTGCTGTTCCGCGAGTCACTGCCCACTACCGGCACGCAGAAAGTGCAAAAGACCCTGATCTTCGACCCCGACACAGACCCCACAACAGAACCCGGCTGTATCGATTTGCGGAATGCCAAACGCCGCGGCAATTGACACTGCGACCGAAGAACCGTTGACGGGCCGGTTTTGCGCCCTATCATGTCGGGCACTCGCCGGACCCGATCCAGGCATCCGGCATCCTAGAAGGCGACGCAGCGGAGATACGCACGATGGGTAAGCTGGCTAAGGCTTTGAAGTCTTCATCGTTTGTGGTGACCAGCGAACTCACCCCCCCGAAAGGCACAGATCTTGACGAGCTCTTTGCCAAGGCCGACCTGCTGCGCGATCTCGTCACAGCATTCAACCTGACCGAATCCCATGCCGCCCGCATGGCCATGGACCCGGTTGCCGTCGGCCACCTGCTGATCGACCGCGGTATCGAGCCCATCGTGCAGATGACCTCACGCGACAAGAACCGGCTGGCCATTCAGGCCAGCATCCTCGGTGCGGCGGCGCTGGGTGTCTCCAACGTGGTCTTCATGGGCGGTGATCCCCCGAAGAACGGCGATCATCCGGACGCCAAACCGGTATTCGACCTGTTCGCCTCACAATTACTCGAGGCCGCCTGTGCCCTCAACAACGGCACCGATCTCAGCGGCAATGCGCTTAAAGGCACGCCGCAGCTCACCATCGGCGCAGTGGCCAACCCGGGCGCCAGCGACCTGGCGCTCGAGATCGACAATATGAAGCGCAAGGCCGATGCGGGCGCTGAGTTTTTTCAGACCCAGGCGATCTACGACGTAGCCGCGTTTGACCGGTTCATGACCAAAGCCAAACCGGAAAAACCGGTGCTGGCCGGCATCATCCCGATCAAATCGGTCAAGATGGCGCAATACATGAACGACAAGATCCCGGGCGTCGATATCCCGCAGGACCTCATCGATAAAATCGACGCGGCCGGTGACGACAAGGCCAAGGTCGCCGACATCAGTATCGTGATTGCCAGCAACACGGTCCGTGAACTGCGTGACATGACGCGCGGTGTGCATGTCATGGCCATCGGCTGGGAAGACAAGATTCCGGCGATCCTGGATCGCGCTTCCGCCTAGGACGCAGCTGGTCATCGACTGGATCAGGGCGAACACACACGGCAGATAAACCCGGAACCCAGCCCGGCGCACACCGTGAACGCTTCCACATTCAGTGTCCTGGTCCTCGGCGGCGATGGTATCGGACCTGAGGTGACTGATGCGGCCGTCGCGTGCATGGAACAAGCCGCCGGGGCGAACGGCCTTCGAATCGATCTCGAACACGATCTGCTGGGCGGTGCAGCCTACGATGAGCACGGTGTGTTCTGCACTGACGACACCGCGGACAAAGCAACCCGGGCCAACGCTGTGCTGGTGGGCGCAGTCGGTGGCCCTAAATGGGATCAGATCAAGATCGACGGCGGGCCGCAAGATAAAGACGGCCTGATGCGCCTGCGCCACACGCTGGATGTGTATGCCGGCCTGCGCCCGGCGCGGGGCCACCCGGCATTAACCCACGCCACACCGTTTCGGGAGGGCCTGGCTGAGCAAGCCGACGTGATGGTGGTTCGCGAGCTCTGCGGCGGTGCGTTTTTTGCCCAACCTCGCGGGATTGAGCCTATTAAGGGCGGCGGCTTCCGGGCGTTTGACACCAACCTCTATACCACGCCCGAGATCGAGCGCATTGCCAGGGTCGCCTTTGCGCTGGCCCGACGCCGCCGCGGCCGCGTCACCTCCATCGATAAAGCCAATGTGATGCAAAGCTATGTCCTGTGGCGGCAGGTGGTCGAGGACATCGGCCGCTCTGAATACCCCGACGTCGAGCTCGAACTGCTCTACGCAGACAATGCGGCCTACCAGCTGATGCAGCAACCGGCCCACTTCGATGTGATCCTGGGGGACAACCTGTTCGGTGACCTGTTCTCCGATCTCGCCGGCACGATTACAGGCTCTCTGGGCATGCTGCCGTCGGCATCGCTGCCCGGCCTGACCCGGACGGCCGACGCCGGCGCGGCGGCGATCTACGAGCCGGTCCATGGCTCGGCACCCGATCTCACCGATCTGGGCATGGCCAACCCGATCGGCGCCATACTCAGTGTGGCGATGATGTTTGAATTCAGTTTCCACCAGCCTGCTGTGGCGCGGGCTATCGAACAGGCCGTGGACCGCACCGTGCAGCACGGTACGCTGACACCGGACCTGGGCGGCCAAGCAACGACTGAGCAGGTGACTGAGCAGGTGCTAACGCACCTGGCACAGGCTGACTGACTCCCCTGGAATCCCTCATAATCTGAACGGTGTCGCACCGGTGGCCGGCCGCCAGTGTGAACCCGATCCAGAAGATGAAAAGTACGGAGCAAACACCATGACACGATCGGTCAGCTGCGGCGAAGCGCTCATATCACTGCTGGAGAGTTACGAGGTAGATACCGTCTTCGGCATTCCCGGTGTGCATACCCTGGACCTGTACCGCGGCCTCGCCCACAGCAACATCCGACATGTACAGGCGCGCAACGAGCAGGGCGCCGGCTTCATGGCCGACGGCTATGCGCGCCTTGGCGGTAAACCTGGGGTGTGTGTGCTGATTTCAGGTCCCGGTGTCACCAACGCCTGCACACCAATGGGCCAGTCCTTTGCCGATTCCATTCCGGTGCTGGTGATTTCGAGTACCACCGCCAGCTACAGTCTGGGCAAAGGCTGGGGCTGCCTGCACGAGGTCACCGATCTTGAAGCGGTCACCCGCCCGCTGACCGCACTCAGTGCCACCGCCCGCTCACCCGATGACCTGGAAGAACTGATCGGGCAGGCGTTTTCTATTTTTGCCTCTGAACGGCCGCGACCGGTCCACATTGCCGTGCCTATTGATGTCCTGGCGCAACCAGTCAGCACGACCTGGCAGCGCAGGACAGTACCCAGCCGGCCGGCGCCGGCGGGTTCTGCAATCCGCGAAGCGGCTGAACTGCTGCGACAGGCCGAGCGCCCACTGATCTATGCCGGCGGCGGCGCGGTGGGCACCGCACCCCTACTCACACAGATAGCCGAGCGCCTGGATGCCGCCGTGATCACCACCACCGCCGGTAAAGGCGTGGTGCCCGATTCCCACCCACTGTGTATCGGCGGCGGCATCGTCCGGCCCCAGGCCCGGGACTTTCTAGCCCAGGCCGATGTCATTCTCGCCATCGGCACTGAAATGTCCGAGACCGACAGCTTTGTCGAACGGATGGCACTGAACGGCCAGTTGATCCGCATCGACATCGATTCACGAAAGATGAACGACCTCTACCCCGCCGCGATCGGCATCGTGGGAGACGCGAGCCTCGCCGCCCGTGAACTACTGACCGCACTGGGGGAGCAGACCCAGAATCACGACACCGCGGGCGAAGTCGCTGCCGTGTGCCGCTCACTGGTCGATGACCTGACGGACAGTGAGTCTCGCCACATCCGCCTGCTTGACGCACTGCGCGAGGTATTGCCGGGCGATGCCGTCATTGCCGGCGACATCTGTCAGGTGGTGTATACCGGTGCGTTCGCCTTTCCGGTGGAGCAGCCGCGGCAGTGGCACTACCCCGCCGGCTACTGCACGCTGGGCTGTGGTCTGCCCAACGGCATCGGCGGCAAGCTCGCGCTGGGTGATACACCGGTGGTGGTCCTCGCTGGCGACGGCGGCTTTATGTTCACCGTGCAGGAACTGATCACGGCTGCTGAACTGCGGCTGTCGCTACCGATCATTGTCTGGAACAATGCCGGCCTCAAACAGATCCGGGATGACATGACACAACGTAAAATACCGGCTGTGGGTGTCGACGGCATCAATCCGGACTACCTACAACTGGCAGCCGCCTGTGGCTGTAAGAGCAACCGACCTGACAGCGAAGCCACGTTCCGATCGGCGGTCACCGATGCGCTCACTGCCGACGTGCCGACATTGATCGAGGTCTTTGAAGACAGCGACTGGCTCAGCTGATCTACCCAGGCTATCGTGACGACTGCCTGAAGCCATGCAGCCACCGTGGACCGGCGAGCGGGCATCTAATTAGGTTTAAAGCTAGAGATCGAGTATCAGCGTCTCGCCGTCGGCAGCGCGTGAGACACAAATCATGATCGACTCGTTGGCCAGCTTTTCAGCGCTGCTGAGCACATGATCCCGATGATCGGCCTCCCCGCCCAGAAGTCGCGTCCAGCAGCAGCTGCACAACCCATCTTCACAGGACGTCTCGACGGCGACACCTGCGTCCCGTACCACCTCGAGGATGGACCGCTCGGGGGGCACGCTGAGGGTCATTTTCTGCCGGGACAGAAAGACATCGAAAGCCTCGTTGGGCAGCTCGTCGGTAGCCGGTTCGACGGCAAACAGTTCCGAATGAAACGCCTCTTCGGGCCAGTGACTGCTGTGCAGCCGGGCACTCTCAACCAAACCCGCCGGGCCGCACACATAAATGTGCTGGCCCGTAACCGGGTCCGCCAGCAAAGCTTGGACGTCCAGCCCTGTGGCCGGATCACCGCCGTCGTGATGAAACGTGACCCTGGGGCCAAACAC